>JBEVIK010000159.1:0-4189 GCA_040510715.1 Candidatus Limnocylindrales bacterium | reverse complement strand
CCGGGAGGTACACTCCGCGATCCATGGCACGACGAACCGACCCGGGGGAGGATGGACCCGCCCTTGCGCTGCGCATCGGCACGCGCATCCGGGCCGCGCGATTGTCGGCCGGCCTGACCCAGCAGCAGCTCGCAGAAGGGCGCTATACCAAGGCGTACATCAGCGCCCTCGAGCAGGGCCACGCCAAGCCGTCCATGGCCGCCCTCGACTTCATCGCGGGCCGCCTGGGGCTGCCGCCGTCCACGTTCCTCGGTCGGGACGACCGCTGGGACCGGCTCGAGGCGGACCTGTTGCTCGCCTCCGGCGAGTGGGATGAGGCGTCGGTCGCGTTCCGGACGCTCCTCGGTCCCGCCCGCGACCGGGGGGTCAGGGCGGAGCTGCTGACAGGGCTCGCGGAGTCGCTGTGCCGGCTCGAGCGCTGGCAGGAGGCGCTCCCTGCCGCCGAGGAGGCCGTCTCGCTGTTCCGGGCCCTCGCTCGGCCCATCGATGCGTCGACCGCGTCCTATTGGCTCGCCTATGCCCGCTTCCAGTCGGGTGATACCAACGGGGCCCATGCCCTGCTCGCGCGCATCCTCGATGACCCGGAGATCGCGGCGACCGCGGACCTGCGGGTGCGGGCGCTCATCGCGCTGGGTGCGGTCGCCACCGACCAGGGGGAGCATGCCGCTGCCGCCGCGTGGCTCGATCGCGCCCGCGCGCTCTCGGATGACATCGACGACCGGCGGCGCGCCGCGTTGCTGTCGATGATCGCGACCAGTCGCGCTGCCGCGGGGGACGTGGACGGCGCGGTCCGGGCAGGTGTCGAGAGCCTCGCCCTGTATCGCAGCGCCGAGGCGCGCCACGAAGCGGCGGTCATCGAGAACAACCTCGCCATGGCATGGCTCCAGGCGGGCGACCTGGAGCGCGCCCAGGAGTACGCGACGGCGGCGCGCCGCCGGCACGAGGCCGACGGCGACCAGTCGTCGCTGGCGCATGTCGCCGACACCGAGGCACGCATCGCACTGGCGGCCGGTGACCCGGAGGATGCGTTGCGACTGGCGCGCGACGCAGCGGCCCTCGCCGCGGCATCGAGCAACGAGCGCGCCCTCTCGAACGCGCTCATCACGATCGCCCGGTCATCGGACGCCCTGGGGCGCGCCGAGGATGCCATCACGGCCTACCGGCAGGCCATCGAGCTGCTCCGGGCGGACGGCGGCCGCCCCGCGCTTCGCGAGGCGCTCACCGGTCTCGCCGACCTGTTCGCAGGGTTGGGGCGCCATCGGGAGGCGTTCGAGCTGACCCGCGAGGCCCTCGTGGCCGCCCGCCCGACGACACCCTCGATGTCGGGCACGGACGCCGTGCCGGCGGGTCTCCCGGTCGCGCCGACACCCACACCTATTTGACTCCCTACACAGGAGTCAAATGATGGTGTATCGTAGCGCTTGACCGAGGCTCGGAGACGTTCCCGGTCGTACATCTCGAACATGGTTCCTGCCATAGCGGCCGGCGACGTGCTACTGGGAGTGCGCCGCCGGTCGTTTTTCCTTGACGACGGCATCGCCTCTGGTCGCGGAATGCGTAACCTCGGGAGCCATGACGTCGCCGGTGGCCCAGGGGCGGACGGACGCGTCGATCGACGCTCCCGCTGGCGAGACGGCACCCGACCGGATCCCCGGCTGGCTGCGTCGTGCCCATGCCCGGCTCGATGCGTCCCTCCCCGCGAACGGCCGCCGTCGATTCGCGGCCATCGTGGGGCTGGCCGCCGCGATGGTCGCGGTCGCCGTCAGCGCCTCGCGCCTGCTGTTCCTCGTGGTCGATGCGCTCGACATCCTGGCCTATACGGGCCTGTTCGTGACCAACTGGGTGGCCAACGGTGGCCTGCTCGTGCCGGTGCCGGGTCTGCGACTCGTGGGCTGGCTGATGATCATCCAGCAGGGCGGGACCCTTGACGCGGCGGTCGCGGGCGTGGTGGGCGGACTCGCCATGACCCTCGGACAGACATCGCTGTACGTCGCCGCCGCTTCGGCGCGCGAGGGTGCGGCACGTCATCATGCCGACGAGCCATCGCGTCTCCGGACCATCGCCTCGGGGGAGCGCGCCCAGGCGATGCGCGCCCGCCTCGAGCACCTGCTGCACGAGCGCGGCTTCGCGACCATCGTGGGCGTGTCCTTCCTGCCCACGCCCTTGACCACGGTCGCCACGGGGATGGCGGGTGCCATGGGCTTCGGCTTCTGGCGCTTCGTGCTGGCGTCCCTGATCGGCAGGATCGCGCTGGGCCTCGTTCTGGCCTACCTCGGCGACGCGATCATGGGGGTCGTCGCACCGGGACGCCCATCCGCATGACGATGTCCCCTGGGCCCACGCTCTACGATGGGTCGATGGCCGACCACGTCGCGTTCGGGGCACCTCCGCTGGTGGATCGCGCCGTGGCCCCCGACGCGCTCATCGAGCTCATCCGGTCCTCGGTCATCGGCGACGACCAGGTGCTCGAGGGCCCGTTCGGCCCCCGCCGCGTCACGTACGCCGACTACACCGCATCGGGGCGCAGCCTGAGCTTCCTCGAGGACCACATCCGGACGGCGGTCCTGCCGCGCTATGCCAACACCCACACCGAGTCATCGGGCACCGGGCTGCAGACGACGCGCTTCCGCGAGGAGGCCCGGCACATCATCGGGGAGTCACTGGGCGCCGACCACGAGCGATACGCGGTCATCTTCGCGGGCTCGGGCTCCACGGGCGCGGTCCACAAGCTGGTGGACGTCCTGGGCCTGCGCATCCCCGCGGAGCTCGACGACCGCTACCGGCTCCGCGACCGCATCCCCGTCGAGGAGCGACCTGTGGTGTTCGTGGGGCCATACGAGCACCACAGCAACGAGCTGCCCTGGCGGGAGTCGATCGCCGATGTCGTGACCATCCGCGAGGACGCGGGCGGCCACGTCGACCTCGCGCATCTCGAGGAGGAGCTGGTCCGTTACGCCCATCGCCCGCTGCGCATCGGGACCTTCTCCGCGGCGTCGAACGTGACCGGCATCCTCTCCGACACGCGCGCCATCAGCGTGCTGCTGCATCGCCACGGGGCGCTCGCGTTCTGGGACTTCGCGGCTGCCGCGCCGTACGTGGACATCCAGATGGAGCCCCGCCGCGAGGGACCCGACGGGAGCGCGCCGGACGCCGACCTCGACACCAAGGATGCCCTGTTCATCTCGACCCACAAGCTCATCGGCGGTCCCGCCACCCCCGGCATCCTCGTGGCGCGCCGGGAGCTGTTCCGGAACCGGGTCCCGACCGTCGTGGGAGGCGGCACGGTGGCCTTCGTCAACCAGCAGGAGCACCGCTACCTCGCGGACATCGAGCATCGCGAGGAGGCCGGCACACCGGACATCGTGGGCTCCATCCGAGCCGGGCTCGTGTTCCAGCTCAAGGGCGCCGTCGGGGAGGACGCCATCGCGGAGCGGGAGCACTCGTTCATCGGGCGGGCCATCGGTCGCTGGGAACGCGTGCCCGACATCGAGATCCTGGGCGACCACCGCGCGCGCCGCCTGTCCATCGTCAGCTTCCGTGTCCGCCATGACGGACGCTTCCTCCACCACAACCTGGTGGTGGCGCTGCTCAACGACCTGTTCGGCATCCAGTCCCGTGGCGGCTGCTCGTGCGCCGGACCCTACGGCCACCGCCTGCTGGGCATCGATCTCGAGACCTCCCACCGATACGAGGCGGAGATCCTGCGGGGCCTCGACGGCATCCGGCCCGGTTGGGTCCGGGTGAGCTTCAACTACTTCATCAGCGAGGCGGTGTTCCGATTCATCCTCGACGCGGTCGAGCTGGTGGCGACCGATGGCTGGCGCCTCGCGCCGCAGTACCGCCTCGACCCTGCGAGCGGCCTGTGGCGGCATACCGGGGGTGTCGCCCACTCGCCGCTGTCGCTCCACGACGTCGCGTACGCCGATGGTGGCATGCGCTACCCGAACCCGGACGACCGGCTACCGGAGGCTGCCCTCGAAGGGCACCTCGCGGACGCGAGGCGGCTGACCCAGCTACCGCCGGAGCCGAAGGCGGCGCCGCAGTCGGCCCGGGATCTCGAGGTGGACGCGCTGTTCCATGAGCTGCGCTGGTTCGTGATGCCCGACGAGGCGGCGCGGAAGCTGGCGGCAGCAGAGGACGGGATCGCGACCGCCCGGACATGACTCGCGCCGGGACTGGCGTCCCGGCG
>JBEVIK010000158.1:0-3314 GCA_040510715.1 Candidatus Limnocylindrales bacterium | reverse complement strand
GTGGCGGGCCTCGCGTTCAACCTGTTCGGGGAGGCGATCGCCCAGGGCTTCGGCATCGGGACGCTCGACCACCGTGCGATGCGCACACCTGACGCCACGATCTCCACGCCGTTCGCGCCGCTCGATCCGGCGGACGCCGTGGCGGGCGCCGCGACCGCTGCCGGGATCCAGCCGGTGCTCGAGGTGCGGGACCTGACCGTCACGCTCCCCGCAGGGCACGGCGCGATCCGCCCGGTCCGGGGCGTCTCGTTCTCGATGACACCGGGCGAGGCGGTGGGCGTCGTCGGCGAGTCGGGGGCGGGCAAGTCGCTGATGGCCCTTGCCATCGCCCGGCTCATCGAGGAGCCCGGCAGGGTGACCGCCACGGGGCTGCGCTTCCTGGGCACCGACCTGCTCCACGGCACCGAGCGGCTCCACCGACACCTCCTGGGCACCTCGCTCTCGATGGTGTTCCAGGACCCAGGGACCTCGTTCGATCCCACCCGGCGCATCGGCGGACAGCTCGCCGAGGTGGGCCGGTATCACCTGGGGATGGGTCGCCCGCAGGCGAACGCGCGCGCCATCGACCGCCTGCGCGCCGTCCACGTGCCGGCGCCCGAGCGACGCGCGGGTCAGTACCCCCACGAGCTCTCGGGTGGCCTGCGCCAGCGCGCCATGATCGGCATGGGGCTCATGGGCGAGCCCGCGCTCATCATCGCGGACGAGCCCACCACGGCCCTCGATGTCACGATCCAGCAGCAGGTGCTCCAGCTCCTCCGCTCGATCCGAGAGTCGAGCGGGGTCGCCGTCCTGCTCATCAGCCACGACGTGGCGGTCGTCCGACAGCTGTGCGACCGCGTGCTCGTGATGTACGCGGGCCGCATCGTGGAGGACCTCCCGACGTCCGAGCTGGTGAGCGGCGCCCGCCACCCCTACACGCGCGCCCTCGTCGCCGCGGTGCCCGACATGGACGGCCCGCTCGACCGGCCGCTGGCCGTCATCCCGGGTCGTCCCGTGGAGCCCTCCGAGGTGCCCATCGGGTGCGCCTACGCAGCCCGTTGCCCGTTGGCCACGGAGCGCTGCCTCGAGGAGGACCCGGCGCTGGTGGCGGGCCCGGACGGCCGGCGGGTCGCCTGCTGGCACGCGGATGCGCCGCATGACGCGGGGCCCGCGGGTGCGGGCGCACGGACGGTGCCCGCCGGTGCGGACCCCGAGGCGGCGCTGCGTCCGGCGGTCGCCTCGTGAGCGGCCTGCGGTTCGAGGAGGTCACCGTCCGGTACGGCAGCCGTCGGGGTGGCATCACCGCGGTCGACCGGGTCAGCCTCGCCGTGCCGCCCGGCAGCGTGGTGGGGCTGGTCGGGGAATCGGGGTCCGGCAAGTCCACCCTCGCCCGGGCAGCGGTGGGCCTCGCGCCCATGGAGCGGGGGCGCATCCTGTTCGACGACGCGCCCCTCCCGATGACCGGCCGGCGGCCCATCCAGATGGTGTTCCAGGACCCCTACTCGTCGCTCGACCCTCGCATGACCATCGGCGATTCCGTGGCGGAGGCGCTGCCCCCCGGCCTGGGCAAGGCGGAACGGGACGCGGAGGTCAGGCGGCTGCTGGGGCTGGTCCATCTCGACCCGCTGCGTGCGCGCGCCTACCCGGTGCACCTCTCGGGCGGCCAGCGACAGCGCGTCGCCCTCGCGCGTGCCCTGGCGGGGCGACCGCGCGTCCTCATCGCAGACGAGATCACCTCCGCGCTCGATGTCTCGATCCAGGGAGCCGTGCTCAACCTGGTCCGCGAGCTCCAGCGAGAGCTGGGTCTCGCGATCCTGTTCATCTCCCACAACCTCGCCGTGGTGCGGGCCGTGGCCAGCCACATCGCGGTGATGTACCTCGGGCGCCTCGTCGAGTCCGACACCGCTGAGGCGGTCCTCACCCGCCCGCAGCATCCGTACACTCGTGACCTGCTGGCGGCCATCCCACGGCTGCGCGGAACCGCGACGGTGCCCAAGGTCGAGGTCCTCGAGGCGGTGGACCCCAGCCACCCGCCACCCGGCTGTCGCTATCACACGCGCTGTCCCATCGGCCCGCTCGTCCATCCCGACCGGGAGATCTGCCGGGTCGAGGAGCCATCGACCGAGCACCTCCAGCGCGCCGCCTGCCACTTCGCGCCGCCCATCGCCACCCCGACACCGGAACGGAGCACGACATGAGCCAAGCCACGCCCATCGACGCCGAGCACTGGGGTCGGCGGCTGACGACGCTCGCCGAGCGACACAAGGTTCCCGGCGCGCAGCTGGGCATCCTGCGGTTCGCCGATGGCCAGCCCGATGAGCAGCTGGTCGCGACGCATGGCGTCCTCAGCCTGCGCACGCAGCAGCCGACGACGGCCGACTCGCTGTTCCAGATCGGCTCCATCACCAAGGCCTGGACCGCGACCCTGGTCATGCAGCTGGTCGACGACGGACGGCTGACGCTCGACACACGGGTCGCGGAGGTGCTGCCGGACCTGCGGCTGGCCGATGCCGAGGTCACCCGGACGGTCACCGTCCGGCACCTCCTGACGCACACGAGCGGCATCGACGGTGACGTGTTCACCGACGCCGGTCGCGGCGACGACTGTCTCGAGCGGTACGTGGCCCTGCTCGGGGATGCGGCGCAGAACCACCCGCTCGGTGTGACCTGGTCCTACTGCAACTCGGGCTACGCGATGCTGGGGCGGATCATCGAGCGGCTCACCGGGTCCACCTGGGACGCGGCGCTCCGGGAGCGGCTGTTCACCCCGCTCGGGCTGACGCACACCGTGACCCTGCCCGAGGAGGCGCTCCTGTTCGGGACCGCCGTGGGCCATGTGGACGATGAGGGGCAGCACCAGAAGGTCGCGCCCGTGTGGACCCTGCCGCGCTCGATGGGACCCGCGGGGCTCATCACGGCGCGTGCCGCCGATGTCCTCGCCTTCGCGCGGATGCATCTCGCGGGTGGGCTCGCCGCCGACGGCAGCCGGGTCCTGAGCGAGGCGAGCGCCACTGCGATGGCGGCGCACCACGCGGACCTTCCCGAGAAATACCTCCTTGGCGACTCGTGGGGCCTGGGCTGGATCCGGATGGGCTGGGACGGGCAGCGACTCTTCGGCCACGACGGCAACACCATCGGCCAGGCCGCGTTCCTGCGGATCCTTCCCACGCACGGCCTCGCGGTGACCTTGCTCACCAACGGCGGCCAGACGCGTGACCTCTACGACGAGCTGTACCGCGAGGTGTTCGCGGAGCTCGCCGGGGTGGCGATGCCCCACCCGCTCGGTGCACCCGAGGAGCCGGTCGAGGTCGACGCGACGCCGTTCGTGGGGACCT
>JBEVIK010000157.1:0-5536 GCA_040510715.1 Candidatus Limnocylindrales bacterium | reverse complement strand
CCCATCCCGCCGCTCTATTCGGGCGAGGTGGCGACCCGCTACGCGTACCGGGATGGCAGCGGCGAGATCGGCGTCATCGCGAGCGTCACCAAGCCCTTCTGCTCGACGTGCACCCGGGCTCGGCTGTCGGCCGAGGGCCGCTTGTACCTGTGCCTCTTCGGCATGCGGGCCACCGACCTGCGGGCACCCCTCCGCGAGGGCATGGATGACGACGACCTGCTGGAGATCATCGCGCAGGCATGGACCAGCCGCACCGACCGCTACTCGGAGATCCGCTCGGACGCCACCGCCGACCTGCCGAAGGTGGAGATGTCCGCGATCGGGGGTTGACGCGACGGCGGGGCCGCGCGTTCGGGGCGTCGATCCGCTTCGCTATGCTGTGACCCAGGGACCGAGCAGGGCTCGGCACAGCCATGGAAGGCCATCGCGAGCGACCGGTGCCGGCGCCCGGGAGAGGGCGGGCGCGCCGATCGCCCCGCACGCGGCGGCGGACACAAGGAGGCAGGAATGTCCCAGCCCACAGGCGAGCCGCAGAGTGGGGGTCCGCCCTCCTGGCAGCAGCAACCCCAGCAGCCTGCGCCGCCGCCCCCGCCCCAGTCCTGGCAGCAACCACCCCAGCAGCCCGTCCCGCCGACGCCGACCCAGCAGCCGTCATGGACCGCCAACCTCACGTCCACGACGCCCGTGGCAGGGCCGGCCGGCTTCGTCTACGCCGACGTCCCCAACCGGATGATCGCGTACATCATCGACATCATCATCCTCGCGGTCATCAACTTCGTGGTGTCGCTGGTCCTGTTCGGGATCATGGGCATCAGCTTCGGCTCGGCGATGATCGTGCTCATCGTCAACCTCGTCATCAGCATCGGCTACTTCGTCTGGTGCTGGAGCAGCCGGCGCATGACCGTGGGCATGCAGCTGCTCGGCCTGCAGATCGGGTCGGAGACCGACGGGAGCACCATCACCACCAACCAGGCCCTCGTGCGGTGGGTCATCCTGGGCCTGCCGGGGGTCCTTGCGAGCGTCTCGTCCTACTGGTCGGACGGCCTCGGGTTCCTGCTCAGCCTGGTGGGCCTCATCTGGATCATCGCGCTGCTCGTGAGCATCGCCCAGAGCCCCACCAAGCAGGGCTATCACGACCGATATGCCCACACCATCATGGTCAAGTCGGCGCGCCGCGCGGCCTGACCTCCCGCTCTCGAGCCCCGACCCCGGCCGTCGCGGCCGGGGTCTCGCATGTCCGCGAGCGTGGGAGCCACGTGTCCATCCACCGGCCATCCACATCGTCGCGAGGGTCGTGGATGGATGCCGCTCCTGATGGCCCAGATGGTGGACAACTGCCATTGCCCCGTCCGTCCCCAGGCCGCACTATCGGTCTTGCCCGGAGGGGCCAGTGAGGACCACATCGCAGCCGAGATCACATCAAGGCTGCCGGTGAGGTCGCAAGGGTCTCTCCGGGCATTGTCGTGTCCGGAGGCATGCGCGGTCCGATGAGCGTCACAGGCCCAACGTCGCTGCGCCCCCGGCTGGACGAGCTCGAGCGCGCGGTCCGCGCCCGGTCGGACCTGGTGCCGAGGGTGGGGCTGGTGTTGGGCTCGGGCCTCGGCGCCCTCGCGGAGCTCGTCGCCGACCCGGTCGCGATCCCGTTCGCGGAGCTGCCGGGATGGCCCGCGGCATCTGCGCCCGGCCACGCGGGCCGGCTGCTGCTCGGACATCTCGAGGGCGTGCCGGTCGCCTGTCTCCAGGGCCGGCTGCACATGTATGAGGGCCTCGACGCGATCCAGGTCATCGAGCCCGCGCTGCTCATGGGTCGGCTGGGCGCCCGGGTGCTCGTGCTCACGAATGCCTCCGGCGGTGTGGATCCGAGCTTCGAGGCAGGCACGCTGATGCTGCTCACCGACCATCTCAACCTCACCGGGCGCACACCCCTCACCGGTCCCAACGACGACAGCCTCGGGCCGCGGTTCCTCGACCTCACGGAGGTCTATGACACGGACCTGCGTGCGCGGGTCCTGGCGGCCGCTGCTGCCGAGGGCGTGCCGCTCGAGCAGGGTGTCTACGCGGGGCTCACCGGGCCCACCTACGAGACGCCCGCCGAGGTCCGGATGCTGGGTGTCCTGGGTGCGCATGCCACCGGCATGTCCACGGTCATGGAGGCGATCGGCGCCCGCTACGTGGGGATGCGCGTCGTCGCGGTCTCGCTCGTCACCAACAAGGGCGCCGGGCTGTCAGCCACGCTGCTCACCCATGACGAGGTGCTGGAGGTCGCCGCCGAGGTCGGGCCCCGGTTGGCTCGCGTCCTGGCGCGGTTCGTTCGGGAGCTGCCGGACGACGTCTAGCCCGGTCGCCGCCGGCTAGAAGGGCTTGAGCACCATCAGCCACAGGATGAGCAGCACGCCCACGAGGCCGATGCCGGCACCCATCATCGGGCCAGGCGCGGCGAGCGCCCGATCCAGCGCGCCCTGGTCCACGGGCGCGCTCCCGTCGCCCACCGTCTCGCGGAGGCGCTTGAACGCGGGCGTCAGGAGGCCGTACATGGCACCCAGGATGACGACCAGCAGCACGATCGACACCCACAGCCACAGGGCGCCGATCCTGAACCAGGGGCCGGACATCCCCGCCCACAGGCCAGCGCCGATGAGCAGGAGCAGGCCGAGGTAGAGGAACGGGATGGTCATGCCAGACAGGTTCAGGAGCACCCGGACCGCGCCCGGGTCACGTTCCCGTCGCAGCCGGAACACGACCGCGGCGGATGCCCCGTGCGCGAGCATGAACAGCAGGGCACCCAGGATGTGCCCGAACACGATCCACTGGTGCATCGTCGCCCTCCCTGCCGTGGTCAAGCGGTCGTGCGGGTGCTGTCGGGCCGCACTCCGACCGGCTCAGCCTATGATGTGCCGTCCACACCCGGTCTGCCGGCCCGCCACGGCGCCGGTGCCCACGGAGGTCCCAGTTGGTGTTCCGCCGCCTGTTCTCGTCGCCGCAGCCCGAACCAGAGCCAGAGCCCGAGCTGGTACCGCGGCCGACCGCCCCGGACTCGGACACCGAGACCATCCGGCGCATCGCGGCGCAGCTGCAGGAGCTGCCCATGGAGCGGCGAAGGTTCATCGGCGGGTTCGCGTACGTGCTGGGGCGCGCGGCCAACGCCGACCTGTCCATCACGCCCGACGAGGTCGCCTTCATCGAGCGGACGATCGTGGAGGTCGGCCAGCTCCCCGAGGCACAGGCCGTGCTGGTCGTGGAGATCGCCCGGGCTCAGACCGAGCTCAAGGGCGCGACCGAGGACTACCTCGTGACCCGCGAGTTCACCGAGGGCGCCTCCGTCGAGGACCGCCAGCGGCTGCTCCGATTCGCGTTCGCGGTCACCGCCTCCGACGACACCATCACCGCCCAGGAGTCGGCCGAGCTCAACGAGATTGGCAAGGAGCTGGGCTTCACCAGTGGCGAGGTGGATAAGGTGCGCGTGGACTTCGCCGACCAGCTCTCCGCGATCCAGGCGATGCGCCGGGCGACGGCGGGCTGATTCCCCGCCGGACGCCGCTCCGGGTAGCCGGACGGGCGCCGGGCGTGCGACCATAGGCGAGGGATCGGGGTGCCGTGTGCCGGCCGCCCGGTCCGAGGGAGTGGATGATGAGCCAGCCCACCGACGTGGTGCCCTTCGGGGCTGCCGCCTGAGGTCCGATGCGCAGACCGACGACCCGACCGGGCCGCACCCGTCGCGCCCCGACGTCGCGTCCCGCTGATCGCCGGCTGACGCTCCTGGTGCGTCGCACGATGGTGCGACGCCTGGCAACGGCTCGCACCGCTGGTCCGCTGCTCGTGCCTGCCGACGCGCGGAGCCGCACGATCGTGCTTGCCGACGGCCGGACCCTCGGTTTCGATGACATCGGCGATCCCGACGCGCCCGTGGTCATCTACCACCACGGCTTCGGCAGCTCGCGCATGATGCGCCACCCCGACGACGCCCTCGCGGAGGCGGCGGGCGTCCGGCTCATCGCGGTCGATCGTCCGGGCATCGGGCTCTCCACGGGGCGCCCCGGGCGTCGCCTGCTCGACTGGCCCTCTGACGTGGAGCAGCTCGCGGACCGCCTGCGCATCGACCAGTTCAGCGTGCTCGGGTGGTCGGGCGGCGGACCGTACTCGCTGGCCTGCGGCTGGTCGCTGCCCGATCGTGTCACGCGCATCGGCCTGGTCAGCGCCGCCGCACCGCTGGTCCGTGGCGCGGACTACATGCTGCGCCACCACCGCGTCGCACACCGGGCCGCGGACGCTGCGCCATGGATGATCCGTCTCGCCATGTGGCGCTGGTCCCGCGCCCAGCGAGCGGACCCCGAGCGCCACCTCGACAAGGCCATCGAGGGCATGATCGAGGCGGACCGGATCGTGCTCGAGGATCCGCACCTGCGGCGCGTGATGATCGCCAATGCCGACGAGCTGTACCGGCAGGGTGGTCGCGGCCTCTACGACGAGGCGCTCATCATGGCCCGCCCGTGGGGCTTCCCCATCGCCGGGGTCCAGGTCCCGGTCCGGCTGTGGCACGGCGAGGCGGACACATCCGTGCCGGTGGGCATGGGGCTGTACCTCGCGCGGACCCTGGGGCGGGTCGAGGCCACGTTCTACCCCGGCGAGGGGCACCACCTGATGTACGACCGCTGGGCGGAGATCCTCGGCGCCTTCAAGACGCCGGAGCGGGCACGGCCGGACGTCGAGGTGCAGGTCGCCCGCGCCGTCTGACGTTCGCCGGACTCAGGCTCCGGGTGGGCGGCGACGCGCCACGAACGCCGCGGCCTGCGCCCTCCGCTGCAGGTCCAGCTTGGACAGGATCGAGCTCACGTAGTTCTTGACCGTCTTGTCCGAGAGGAACACCTCGGCCGCGATCTGGCGGTTGGTCTTGCCCTCCGCGACGAGCAGCAGGATCTTCCGCTCCTGGACCGTGAGGCGCGCGATCTCGTCGTCCTGGTCGTCGTGGGCCATGCGCCGGACGCGCTCGAGCACCTTGCCCGTCACCGCCGGGTCGAGCAGCGAGCCTCCGGCACCGACCGTCTCGAGCGCGTGCACGAGATCGCGCATGCGGGTCTCCTTGAGCAGGTAGCCACTCGCGCCAGCCACGATCGCCGACAGCACCGCTTCCTCGTCCGGGTAGCTCGTGAGCATCACCACGTGGGTCTCCGGGTGCTGGCTTCGTATCTCCCGGCAGGCCTCGATACCCGAGCCGTCCGGCAGCCGCACATCCATGACCACGAGGTCGGGCACGAAGCGCGCTGCGGCGGCGATCGCATCAGCGACGGACCCGGCCTGGCCGATCACCTGGAAGCCGTCGCGTCGATCGAGCGACGCCACCAGCCCCTCGCGGACGACCTCGTGGTCGTCCACCACGAGGACGCGCAGCGGAGCCGCGCGTGACGTCGGCGCCTGCGCTTCGTGCGCCTCGCTTGGGCCGTCGGCCGTCGTCCCATCCTGTGTGGTCATCGATCACTCACCTCGCGCAGCGGCACCGAAAGGCACACCGTGGTCCCCGTGCCCGGGGAGCTCTCGACGT
>JBEVIK010000156.1:0-11002 GCA_040510715.1 Candidatus Limnocylindrales bacterium | reverse complement strand
CCACCTCCGACGCGTCGGGGAGGTTCCGGATGGTGGTCGCGGTGCCGAACGAGATACCGCGGTTCGTGCTCCGGCGGACCGTGAGGTCCGCGCCATGGGTGTAGGCCAGCACCAACGTCGTGCCGTCCGCACCGATCCTGGGTGTCGTGCCGCCCTGGAAGGTGCCGACCGTGGTGGTGCCGAGGCTCGTGAGGGCGTGTGCCGTGCCGGAGCCGATCCGGAAGCGGCGCACCTTGAGCGTGGTGCCATGGAACCACGCGACGTAGACGCGGTCTGAGGTCGCGGCGACCGACAGGCCGCGGCTGGGCGAGCCTCGGCCCAGCGAGAACCGCTCATCCGATGGATCGGGGGCGGACGGACCCCCGGTCTCGAGGACCACCTTGTAGCCGCCCTCGTCGAGCCGCTCGAACCACGCGACCGCGAGCTCCGAGTTCGCGATGCACGCGACGTCGGGGCGTCGCGCGATCACGCCGGTCGTCGACCATGCGCGTGTGTTCTCGAACGGCGGCAGCGCGAACGTCTTGGCATACGTCCCGATGTATCGCGTGGCGTCATCGAACACGACGGCGTACGCCGCGATGGCCCGGCCGGCACAGACGGCGGCCTGCGACTCGACGTGGGGGGTCATCCCGGAGGTGATGGTGTCCCCGGTGTCCCATGACAGGCCGGCGTCATCGCTCCAGCGGATGCCGACCGACGGCCAGCCCAGCTCAAGGTCCCAGGTGGCCACCAGCCGATCGCCGCGCTGGGCGAGGTCGGTCGTGTGGCCCGTCCACTCGGTGCCTGTGAAATCGACCACCTCCACGGACGGCTGGAACGCCGCGACCGGGCCGGTCGCGATGGCGACGGAGACGAGGGCGGCCGGCAGGGCCATCCGCAGCGAACGATGCATGGCCTCGAAGTCCTCGAGCGGTAGGGTCGGCGTCCGCGCAAGTGTCGCCACAGTGCCCCGCGCGAGCCAATGGGTCGATGCGCCCATGCCCGCCCGGGACCGGTGGACCCTGACGGATCCTGACCGTGATCGGTGCGAAGATGCGGCCATGACCACGACCGCCGGCTCCGCCCGCCCGATCACCGCCGCGTTCTATTACCGCGTCCGCTGGGGTCACCACGCCGAATGGCTCGACCTCTTCCAGCGCAACCACTGGCCGGTCCTGCGCGAGCAGGTCCGTGACGGCCGGTTGCTCGATGTCCGGCTCTACGAGCCGCGCTTCCACGGCGATGGCCGGGCCGACTGGGATGTCATGGTGACCATCATCTATCGCGACTGGGCGTCCCTCGAGACGCACGACGACGGGGACATCAAGCAGCGCCTGTATCCGGACCAGGCGACCTTCCTGGCCGAGGAGCAGCGCCGGTTCGAGCTGCTCGAGGCGCATTGGGACGTCCCCCTGGTCGAGCTGCCCCTCGCGGAGTGATCACCCGGGCGGGTGGGCCGCACGCGGATCCGGTGCTGGGGTTCTACGGCCCGCACTCGCTCATGTGGCGCATCAACCGCGAGGCGGTGCTGCTCGGCGCGGGCCCGGCCTCACTCCTGCTCCAGGTGGCCCATCCGCTCATCGCCGTCGGCGTCGCGCAGCACAGCGACTTCGCGGCCGACCCGTTCGGACGGCTCCGGCGAACCCTCGCCACCACCCTCGACATCGTGTTCGGGGACGGTCCCACGGCGGAGCACGCGATCCGGCGGCTCAACGGGATCCACGCCGGCGTGCGGGGGCCGTCGGACGCGGAAGCGGCCCGACTGACCGGCGCGGACAACTACCGGGCACTCGACCCGGATCTGCTGCTGTGGGTGCAGGCCACGCTCATCGTGACCAGTGTCGAGGCATCCCGCCGCTGGGTCGGGCCGGTGACCGACCTCGAGGCGGATGCCTTCTGGCAGGAGGCCCGGAGCGTCGGCGTCCGGATGGGCATCCCGCTCCGGGTCAGCCCGCGCGACTGGTCCGCCCTCCTCGCCTACTGGGACCGGATGCTGGCACCGGGTGGGCCCATCCAGGTCACCGCGGAGGCGCGCGCGATGGTACCGATGCTGGTGCGCCCTCCCCTGCCCCTGGCCCCCGGCTGGGCGGTCGATGCCCTCGGCCTGCCCGGGCTCGCGCTGCTGCCGCCACGGATCCGCGAGGACTACGGCATCGCGTGGGGCGCGGGGCATGAACGGGCCGCGCGCCTGATCGCGACCGGGGTGCGTGCCTGGACCTCGGTCGTGCCCACCTCGCTCCGCTCGATGCCGCAGGCACGTGCGGCGGATCGTCGGGCGCGTCGTGCCGAGGCTGCGACGGCCTGATCACGCCTGGTCGAGCGTGTCACGATGGCGCGGGCCGCCGCATCGATCGAGGGGGAGGATGCTGACCCGATTCCGTCAGACCGGATGGGTGATCGCGCTGTGGGCGCTCGTGCTGCTCATCTTCGCCGTGGCCTCGTACCCGGAGGCCGCCGGCCAGTGTGTCGACCCGACCGTGTGTTCGAACGAGGTCGTGGCGGTGGTCCTGGCGATGGTCTTCGGGGTCGCGTTCCTGTTCGGGGCCATCGTCCTGCTGCTCACGCACCCGGACGGGCTGCTGCGATCGGTGCTCGTCCAGATGCTGGTGAATGTCATCGCGCTCATGGTCAGCCTGGCGCTGCTGTCGGTGCTGCGATTGCCGGGTGTGGACGCCGAGGGGAGCCACCACGACGTCCCGTTGCTGTCCATCCCGGACCTGCTCGTGGCGGGCCTCCTGTTCGCGGTCGTCAACGGCACCGCCCGGCCCGTGCTGTTCGCCCTGTTCGGCAGGCTCATCCTGCGTTCGCTCGGGCTCGCGGTCGTGCTGCTCAACGCGGTCCTGTTCTGGATCGTGTTCCAGGTCTCCGACCTGATGGGGAATCCATGGGTGCTCCCCGACCCGCGGCTGCTGTGGCTGTTCATCGACTCCATCGTGTTCACCGCGGTGCTCACCATCCTCAGCACCTTCCTGGGGCTGGACCGACCGCACCTCGATGAGGCGGGGAACGACCGGGTCTGGCGGCTGCTCGAGCGTCTGCCTGCCCGGCGGCGCAACGCGATCGTGGAGAGCATCCGGCTCCAGGAGGTCTACGACACGGTGAGCTCGTTCGGCCTCGAGATCGCGACGGGCGGATCCATGCTCGCGCCCGTCCGCCGCATGGGCGACCGGCTGATGGGCCGCTCGGTGGCTGGCCTCGAGAAGCTGTCCACTCCTGCCAAGGTGCGGGTGATGCTGCAGCAGCTCGGGCCCACCTTCGTGAAGCTGGGCCAGATGATCAGCTCGCGTGCGGACGCGCTACCCGAGGACTGGCGGACCGAGCTGGACAAGCTCCAGAGCACCGTGCCGCCGTTCCCGTGGGAGCGCGCGAAGGCCATCCTGACCGCCGAGCTGGGTGCCGACCCCGAGACGCTGTATGCGTCCATCGAGCACGAGCCCTTCGCGGCTGCCTCGCTGGCGCAGGTCCACCGCGCGACCCTCCACGACGGTCGCGAGGTGGTCGTCAAGGTCCAGCGCCCGGACGTCCAGGCCAAGGTCCGCGCCGACCTGGGTGTCATCCAGGAGCTGGCGGGGGTCGCAGAAGCGCGCTTCCCCGTCGCCCGCCAGCTGGATGCGCAAGGCCTCGCGAAGGAGTTCGCCGACGGGGTCGCGGAGGAGCTGGACTACCGCAGCGAGGCCTACCACGCTCGCCGGCTCGCCGATGTCATCCGGTCCATCCCGGGTACCGCCGTGCCCGAGGTCCATGGCGAGCTGTCCACGAGCCGAGTGCTCACGATGGACTTCATCCCTGGCGTCAAGGCCACCAAGGCAGACCAGCTCGATCCGACCATCGACCGAGAGCAGGTCGCCCGGACGTTCATGCGGGCGGTCATCAAGCAGATCATGCTCGACGGCTTCTTCCACGCCGACCCACACCCCGGCAACATCCTGGTCGACCCGCACACCGGCGTCATCACGTTCCTGGACCTGGGGCTCATCGGCGAGATCCGCCAGGAGCAGCGCCTCGACCTCCTGGCGCTCCTGTGGGCGCTCAGGATGTCCGACCCGGGTGCCCTCGCCACGGTGTCGCTCCGGCTGTGCGTGGCCACCGGCGACCTCGACGAGGACGCCTATCGAACGGACGTCGAGCGGCTGTCCTACCAGTACTGGATCTATGGCGACGCGTCGTTCACCGGCATGGTCGGGGCGCTGTTCGCGACGCTCCGGGACCATGGACTCCGGATGCGCCGCGAGCTGACGCTCGCGGTCAAGGCCATCACCCAGGCCGAGGAGCTGTTGCGAGCGTTGTATCCGGGCATGAGCCTCGTGGACACGGCGACCCAGGAGGCGGAAGCGCTCATCCGCTCCGAGCTGACGCCGGAGCGCGCCGCGCGGATCGCGCGGGGCCAGCTGGCGGCCGTCGTCCAGTCGTTCCTGGGCACGGCCAACGACCGTCGGGGCGACCTCGGCCCATTGCTGCTCCAGGCCATCACCGGTGGGCGCCTTGGTCCCGAGCGCACCGACGGCATCGACCTCACCCCGCTCGTCGAGCGCATCGATGCCGTGGGAGAGCGCATGGACGTGCTGGGGCGGCGGCTGGCGCTCGCCACGGGGGGCGCGGGCGTCGCGATCGGGCTGTCCATCGCGCTCGCGGCGGTCATCGGCGATCCGGGTGTCCAGACGGATGGGACCGTGCTCGTGGTCGGCGTCGTGACGGGTGGGGTCCTCGGGTTCCTCGCCTACCGCACCCTCCTGGGTCGCGGCTGACGGTCCTGCTCGCGCGGACGCGTGCCGTGCTGCACACATCGACGCTCGCCCGAACGAGGGACGGCTACCATACCGGCTGATCCACGCGAGGAGCCCAGTGCCCGAGAACGACCTGTCCCGGCGCGCCGTCGTCACCGGCGTCGGCGCCGTCACCCCCATCGGCAACGACCATCCCACGTTCTGGCGCAACCTCGTCGCCGGGACGAGCGGCGGCGGACCCATCACCCACTTCGACGCAAGCTCGTTCGAGGTGCGCATCGCCGCCGAGGTCAAGGGCTTCGACCCCGCGACCGCGATGGATCGCAAGATGGCCCGCCGCATGAGCCGCTTCATCCAGCTGGGCATGGCGGCCGGCACGGAGGCGGTGCGCGACTCGGGGCTCGACTTCACCGACTGGAGCGTCGAGCGCCGTGACCGGGTGGCCGTGGCCGTCAATACCAGCGGCGGTGGCCTGGAGCAGGTCATCGACGGCACTGGGGTGCTCCACGCGAAGGGTCCGCGGTTCGTGAGCCCGTTCGCCATCCCCGCTCTGTCGGGGTCGATGGCGGCCTGCCAGCTGTCCATGGAGTACGGTCTGACTGGTCCCGTCATCACCCAGGTCGCCGCGTGCGCCAGCTCGGTCATCGCGTTCCTGGACGCGCTGCGCATGATCCAGCGCGGAGACGTGGACGTCGTGCTCGCCGGCGGTTCGGAGGCGGCGCTCCTCCCGGTCGGCTTCGCCGCGCTCGGCAACATGGGCGCACTGTCCAAGCGCAACGACGACCCAGAGCATGCGTCGCGCCCGTTCGACCGCCATCGCGACGGCTTCCTGTTCGGTGAGGGCGCCGGCGTCGTGATCGTGGAGTCCGCCGAGCACGCCCTGGCGCGCGGCGCGGAGATCCAGTGCGAGGTCCTGGGCGCCGCGCTCACCGCGGACGCGTTCCACATCTCGGCACCCGAGCCCACGGGCCGTGGGGCAGCACGCGCCATGACCGAGGCCATGCGGGACGCCGGCGTCGCACCCGACGAAGTGGACTACATCGTCGCCCACGGCACCTCGACACCCCTCAACGACGTGACCGAGACCCGCGCCATCAAGTCCGCGTTCGGGGACCACGCCCATCGCACCGCGATCAGCTCGCCCAAGTCGATGGTCGGGCACCTGCTGGGCGCCGCCGGGGTGATGAGCGCGCTCGCGGCGATCGGGGCCATCCGGGACGGCACCATCCCGCCCACCATCAACCTCGAGGAGCCGGACCTGCCCGAGTGCGACCTCGACTACGTGCCCAACGTCGCCCGCAGCAAGCGCGTGGACACGGCCATCATCAACGGCTTCGGGTTCGGCGGCCAGAACGCGGTGGCCGTGTTCCGCCGCTTCGAGGCGTAGCTCAGCGACCCGCGGACGGTTCCTCGGCGAGCGCCGCGACGATCCCCTCCGCGACGCGACGCTTCATCTCGACCAGGGACTCAGCGCTGTAGTACGCCGCGTGCGGCGTGATCACCACGTTGGGCAGGGCCAGCAGTGGGTCGTCGGCAGCGACGGGCTCGCGCTCGAGGACATCGAGCCCGGCACCACGCAGGTGACCCGAGCGGAGCGCGTCCACGAGGGCAGCCTGGTCGATGAGGCCGCCTCGTGAGGTGTTGACGAGGAGCGCACCGGGGCGCATCCGTGCGAGCGCCGACGCATCGATCATATGGCGGGTGGACGGGTCGAGACGGGCGTGGAGGCTGATGATGTCGCTCGTCGCGAGGAGCTCGTCGAGTGGCACGATCCGGACCTCGGCAGTGCCGGTCGCCATCGGATCGCTGGCGACCACCTCGAGGCCCAGGACGAGCGCGCGCTCCGCGACGGCCATCCCGATGCGGCCCAGGCCCACGAGCCCCAGGCGCAGGCCCCTGATGCGCCGCAGACCGCTGGCCCGAGCCTCCCATGTGCCGGCGCGGACCTCCTGGTCCAGCGACACGATGCCCCGCGTCAGCGCGAGCATCAGCGCGAGCGTGTGGTCCGCGACCTCGTCGATGCAATAGTCCGGGACGTTGACGACACGGATGCCGCGCGCCGCCGCCGCGGGCAGGTCGAAGTTGTCGAGGCTCACCCCGTAGCGTCCCAGCACCCGCACGCTGGGCAGCGCGTCCATGACCTCGGAGGTGATCGGCGCGTACTGGACGAGCAGCGCATCCGCGCCGCCGCACGTGCGCACGACGTCCTCCGCGGAGCGGCACTGCTCCCAGGTCACGACGTGGCCGGCTGCCTCGAACACACCGCGTTCGATGTCCACCTCGCCCTGGTCGCAGTCGGTGATGACGATCCGGCTCATGACTCCCCTTCCACCAGCCCCGTCGGGTCGATGACAGCCTTGATGACCGCGCGCTGCTCGACCGCAGCGAACGCAGCACTCCAGTCGGTCAGTGGATACACCGTCGACAACGTAGCCACCTCGGAAGCGACACGCTCCAGGATCGACAGCGCCGGATCCCAGGCTTCGTAGTGGGAGCTCATCGCGAATGACAGGTCGACATCGCGTGTCGTAGCGAAGTCCCACCGGACATCGATGGACGGCGACCCGGAGAGGCCGACCGCCGCGATCCGTCCCCGCCGTCGCACGGCCGCGAAGGCGGCGTCGACCCCGGCTGCGGTGCCGGTGCCCTCGAGCACGAGATCGGCACCTCGGCCCTCCGTGCGCTGGCTGAGGTACGCGGCCGCATCGGCCGAGTGGGTCGTCGCGAAGCCGAGCCGTCGCGCGGTCTCCGACCGGGGGCCGTCGGTGCGGGCGGCGACGACGACGTCCGCCGCACCGGCGGCGCGGGCAGCGAGGGCCGCCAGGAGTCCCACTGGGCCCGGCCCGATGACGAGGACCGTGTCCCCGGCGGCCAGGCGCCCGCGGCGCAGCGCCGTCAAGGTCACCGCCATCGGCTCCGCGAACACGGCGACCTCGTCCGGCAGCGCGTCCGGGACCCGGTGGAGGAGCCATGCCGGGACGACGACGTGCGATGCGAAGCCGCCGTCGATCCCCCATCCCGGCGAGCGCTTGTCGGCGCAGATCTCCGGGTGCCCGCGTCGACACAGGTGGCACACGTGGCAGGCATGGGCGTGGGGCTCGCAGACGACCCGTGCGCCGAGCCACCGATCGTCGACGGACCCCCCCAGACCGACCACCGTGCCGGTGAACTCATGCCCCAGGACGACGGGTGGGTAGGATGGGAAATGGTCGTCGCGGATGTGCAGGTCCGTGCCACACACGCCGGCGTACGCGACGCGCAGGACGACCTCGTGCTCCGACGGTTCCCGGAGCGGCACGTCACGCAGCTCGAGCCGGGGGTCCCCGTGGGCGACCTTCACGAGTCCGATCACGCAGGGCACTCCACGATGACCTTCATCGCATCGCCCGCCGCCATCGCGCTCATCGCCAGCTGGACATCCTCGGCGGAGATGATGTCGCTGATGAGGGGCCGGAGCTCGGCATGATCGGCTGCCAGGATCGACAGTGCCTCCTCGATGTCCTCTCTCAGGTACGTTCGGTGCCCGACGATCGACAGCTCGCGGAACATGACCGCCTGGAGATCGACGGGGGCGGGGCGTGGGTGGGCCCCGACGATGGCGATCACGCCGCCCGGCTGGACGAGCTCCGTGAGCATCGTCGCCACCGGCGATGACCCGGCCGCGTCGATCGCGACGGCCGCGAGCCGGCCCTCCGTGCGAGCCCGGACATCGGCCACCGGATCCTGGGCGTCCAGGAGCTCCAGCCCCAGCTCGGTCGCGACGGCCCGGCGCTTGGGAGCCGTCTCCGCCACGAGGACGTGCGCTCCGGACCGACGCGCGACATGCGCCAGCAGGATCCCCACCGGTCCGGCCCCGACGACCACCACGTCCCGTTCCGCGATCGGCCCCACCCGCCCGATGGCGTGCACCGCGACCGCCAGCGGCTCGGCCAGCGGGGCCATGGGCAGCTCGACGCCGTCCGGCACGGGATGGAGACGTGCCCGCTCGACGGCGACCCTCCCGGCAAGGGCGCCGTCCCTGTCGATCCCGATCAGACGCAGGTGGGCGCAGGCGTTGGGCCGCCCCGCCGCGCAGGCGCCACAGTCGCCGCATGGCAGGAGGGGGTCCACGAGGACGGGGATGCCGGCGAGATCCCCCGACTCCGGGACGCCGACGAACTCATGGCCGATGGCCAGCGGCAACCGAGCGCGCGGGTGAGTCCCTTCGGCGATATGCAGGTCCGTGCCACAGAGACCCGTGAAACGCGCCGTCACGACCACCTCTGCGGCGGATGGCGCCGGCTGTGGTCGGTCGATCCACCCGAAGACGCCGGGTCCGGTCAGCACCAGTGCGCGCGTCATCCGCTCGTGACGCCTGGCCGGGGACTGGGGACCGTGGCGCCGAGCGCGCACCGGATGCTCACGCGGGGAGGTCCGCCGGGGAGACCTCACGGGCCATGGGGTTCGCCAGGAGCCGCGCCAGGCGATGCAGGTCGGCGACGATGGCCGAGGTGAGCGCCTCGTCAGCGCGAGCCTTGAGGAGGGTGGCACTCACGGCGTACTGCGGATCGTCGGGACCGCCGCGCGGCACCGCCACGCCCAGGCACAGGATCCCCTCGGACGTCTCCTCATCGTCCACGGCGTAGCCCCGCTGGCGGACCCTGTCGAGGTCGTCGAGCAGTGACGGGACATCGCGATGCGACCGTGGGGTCAGTGTGGGGAGCGTCCGCACCGACTTCAGGCGATCGTCGAGGACGTCACCTGCAAGGGTCGCGAGGGCTGCCTTGCCGAGCGCCGTGCATGATGCCGGCAGTCGACGACCGATCTCCGACGCGATCCTGAGGGACTGACGTCCCTCGTGCCGCGCGATATAGGTGACGTCGAGTCCGTCCAGCACCGCCAGGTGGGCGATCTCCGCGGACAGCACGCCGAGCTGGTCCGTGAGCTCGTGGAAGACCTGCACCTGGTCCACGGTCGACAGGTAGGCGCCGCCGAGCTCTGCCAGCCGTCGCCCCAGGCCGAAGCCCGGGCCGACCCGACGGATCAGGCCGGCCTGCAGCAGAGCCGCGCAGATGTTGGCCACCGAGGACTTGGGGAGCCCGGTCCGTCGCGCGACATCCGAGAGCGTCGGCGGTGATGGCGCATTGGACAGCGCCGCCGAGGCCAGCAGGTCGAGGATCGCCGCTGCTCGGACGACCGCCGGAGAGAGCGGAGCATCCCCGCGGCCATCCGTAGCCGGGGCGTCGTCGCTGTTGACGGGATAGGTGTGGGTTTTCATACTGTGCAACCCATAGGACACTGTTCAGTATGCTGAACAGCATGGTACCATGGCGGAGGTACGAGTCATCCTGTCCCGACCCACGCACACCGCGTTCGGCGATGCCTGGGGGCATGGAGCCCCGGGTGGCCACCGACGAGGGTCCAACGGTAGCCCGTCGCGGTGGGGCCCTGCACGACGGAGCCATGGATGAGCGGCGTGTCGATGCCGCGCGCCGGGGGTCGGCTGCAGCGTCGGGCGGCACGGGACGCGGCCACGGCCGCGCTGTTCCTCGCGCCGTTCCTCATCCTCTACGTGCTGCTCAAGCTCTGGCCCATCGTCTACGGGTTCTGGATCTCGCTCCACCGGTGGGAGACCATCGGCACCGGAGCCCGGTTCATCGGGCTGCAGAACTACGAGCGCGTGGTCCAGGACGACCTGTTCTGGCAGGCGGTCAGCCAGACGGTCCTGTTCACGGCCATCGCGACGCCCGCATTGATCGGACTGGGGCTCGGCCTCGCCCTGGCGCTCAACCGGGCCCTGCCCGGGGGTGGGGTGTTCCGGACCGTGTACTACCTGCCGGCCGTCCTGTCCACCGCGGTCATCGGCCTCATCTTCCTGGCCGTCCTCCGCAGCGACGAGACGGGTCTGCTCAACAAGCTCCTGTCGATGGTGGGGATCGGGCCGGTCCCCTTCCTGCTGGATGCCACGACGGCCATGCCGTCCATCGCCCTCGCCGCCCTCTGGTGGACCGTCGGCTTCAACATGCTGATCCTGCTGGCCGGCCTCCAGAACATCCCCGAGGAGGTCACCGACGCGGCGCGCGTGGATGGCGCGAGTGGCTGGCGCCTCCTGGTCCATATCACGCTCCCGCTGATCCGCCGGCCGCTGACGCTCGTGACCATCCTCCAGGTCATCGCCTGCTTCCAGGTGTTCGGGCTCATCGATGTGATGACCAAGGGCGGACCCGGGGGAGCGACGCGTAGCCTCGTGTATTACATCTTCGAGCGGGCATTCAATCACGGGCAGCTGGGTTACGCATCGGCGATCGCATTCGGCTTGT
>JBEVIK010000155.1:0-4071 GCA_040510715.1 Candidatus Limnocylindrales bacterium | reverse complement strand
GACGGGGTCGCAGCCCGACCTGCCGGCGGCGTGCCTCGCCGTTGGCGATGTGGACGCAGGCGCCATCGCCCGCGAGCGCGGGTTCCACGTCCCCAACGCCCTCGAGGGCCTCGACCAGCCCAACGTCCGGTCGGTGGACCAGGTCCTGCTCGATCCGCCCGATGCCGGCACGAGCATCCTGGTCATCGACGCCCAGGGCCACTGGGAGGCCGCCGGGACCGCCGAGCGGCTCGCGGACCTCGGCTGTCGGGTGACCGTGGTCACGTCCCGGCCCCAGGTCGGCTTCGGGATGGAGGCCACCAACCGCGTGATGTTCCACCAGCGCGCCCGGGAAAAGGGCATCGCGCTGGTGCCCAACGTGCGCGTCGCGGCGATCGAGGCGGCCGGCGTGCGCATGGTGGACCAGCTCACCCGCGAGCAGCTCCGGCCGACCGACGTGGACGTCGTGGTTCCGGTCTATCCGCGCGTGTCGCGGGACGACCTCTACTTCCAGCTCGCTGACGCCATCGGCGATCGTGACGACATCCGGGTCGAACGCATCGGTGACGCATCGGTGCCCCGGATGATCCAGACCATCCTCCTCGAATCACACCAGCTCGCGATGCAGCTATGACCGTCCCGCCCTCCTCATACCGCCGCTCCGACAGCCGGCCCACGTTCGAGCCGTTCACGCTCACACCGGAGTGGTGACGACTGACCCTCGATGGCTGACGGCGACCGGCCGGAGACGAGGACACCCGGGGACGCTTCCACCCCGGGTGTCTCGCGCAAGGAGAGACGTTCAGAACGCGGTGGCGGGCAGGTATCCCGGGTCGATGACGGCCTCGAGCGGCACGTCCTGGCCGTCCTGGGACAACGGCTGCATCCCGCTCGCGATCCAGCCGTTGAGCTGGTGCCGGTTGCTGAACCGCGACCGCTCCGCGGGCGTGAGCACCTCGACCGCGAGGGCCAGGTAGCGCTTGAACTCGTCGGGGTCCATCGCGATGTACGCGACGAGGGCCTGCGGGCTGGGCGCCTGCGCCCAGTGGCGCCAGTAGGCCTCGACGTCGGCTCGCGTGCGCATGTACTGCCGGATGAATGCCTCGTCGTGCGACTGGGGTTCGCTGAGCCCCTCGGTACGGGCCTCGTACTCGTCGCCGATGGTCTCGTCGAGCTCGCTCTCGACCGACTCCAGGAACGCTTGGCGATCGGTGGGTCCGGTGGACAGCGCTGCCAACGGCGCCAGTGCCATCCCCGTTGGCACGCTCACGCTCCACGCGGACACGACCCCGCTCTGCTCGAGGAACCTGCGCAGCGTTTCATCCTCGAGGAGCTCGCGCCGGTAGCGCGGCTCGAGCGCATCGAACTCGGCGGTGAGCCTGGTGCGCAGGGCATCGCGCGCAGCCACATCACTCCGTTCGAGCTGTTCGAGCATCCACTGCAATGTGGCCGGCTGCTGGGTCGCGATCGTCTCGATGGTCATGAGGTCGAGCAGGTCATCGCCGGGTGCCTCGGTGGCCGGGGTGATCGCCTCGGCTTCGAGGGCGGCGGCCATGTCGAGGCCGCGCGAACGGGCGCTGCGCGCCGCATCCACGAACCGGTCGAGACGCCACCACCGCTCGGTGCCCATGCGGGTCCGGCGCTGGCGGGTCTCGGCCATCTCGGCCCGTTGCTGCCACCAGGCAGCCCGTGCCCGGTACTGGGCCGGGGTGGCCGACTCGGGCAGCGCGGGCAGCTCGACGAAGTCGCAGTCGCATCGTCCACGAAGGAACGAATCGGTATGACAGCCCGTGCCAAAATGCGCGGTCCGGGGGTGCTCACAGATGATGCAGCGCTCGTTCACGCACCGACTCTCGCAGCACCAGGGGCCCGCACGCGATCACCCGGTGATGCAGTCCCGACGTGGCGCGGATTGCAGCCCTTCGGCGATCGGGAGGTGACATGCGCGGCGGCGAACCCGTAGCATCGGTCGCCGTCAGGGCAACGGATCGAAGCATCCCGGGAGGTCCACACGTGCAGGACCCATCGGCAGCGGCCGCGAGCGACCGGCTGTCAGCGCTCCTGGAGTCCCTGCGATCGCGCGAGGCCGAGATCATCGAGGCCGCGAGCGAGGAGACGAGCATCGGCGACGCCCGGCTGGCGTCGGGGCTCCGCCTCATCTTCGAGTCCATCAGTCAGCCGGTCGAGAGCGACGCCCAGGCACGCACGTTCCGCGAGGCATCGACCCGGCTGGCGCGACAGGGCGAGCCCGCCGAGCGGGTCCTGGCCGGCTACCTGTCCCTCAACTGGGCGGTGTGGGATCGCATCGCCGCGATGAAGGAGGAGTCACCCGACGCGGCCGTGGAGCTCGCGGACCGCCTGTTCCGGGGGCTGCACGTGGCCGTGGCGGCGATGGCCGACGCCTACGCGGAGGTCGAGGTGGAGCTCGCGGTGGCCCACGCGGACCGCCGGCGCTCGGTGCTGGAAGAGCTGCTGACCACGCCGCGGGTGAACCCGGACGACCGCGCCCGGGTGCGCCGCCGCTCGGAGCGCTACGGGCTGTCCCCGGATGCGACGTATCGCCTGACGCTCGTGCAGCCCATCGGCCTCGAAGACGACGCGCTCGGCGAAGCCGTCGCGCGGGTGGAGCGCCTCGTCAGCGCGCCGGTATCGCACCATCGACGGCAGCCGGGGATCCAGCTACCCGCGGTCCTCGAGTGGCGTGGCCGCGTCCTTGTCCTCGCCCGGGCGGACTGGATCGGGGTCGGTCGCCTGCGCGACGGCCTGACCGGCATCCTCGGCGAGTCCTGGGTGGCCGTGGACATGGCTCAGCTCGAGGGGTTCGACGCCCTGGGCTCGGCACCGGCCGAGGCCGAGTTCGCGGTCGCGATGGCGTCGGGCCTCGGACGGCGTGGCTGGATCGGCGAGCCTGCGACCATCGCGCTCGAGACGACCTTCCTGCTCGACCCGGCGTTGGTGCGATCGGCGATCGAGCACGAGCTGGGACCGCTGCTCGCGGACGAGCGGATGGGCGAGGAGCTCATCGAGACGCTCGAGGTCTATCTCGCCTCCCGGCAGAACATCCGTGAGACCGCCCGGCGGCTGCATCTCGCGTCGCGCACGGTCGCCTACCGCCTGGAGCGGATCGAGTCGATGCTGGGCACGAGCCTGGAGGGTGAGGGCAGCATGCGCCTCGCGGCCGCGCTGCTCGCGCACCGGGTGGCCCGCCAGTCGGTCGATATGACGCCGCGGCGCTGATCGGGGACGCAGGTGAGGGCCACGGCCGGTGCGTCCCTGCCCGGACCGCAGCCCTCGATGCAAGCGTCGGGCACCCACGCCGGGCGAGCGATCGGCTTGTCGTGCAGACCCGTCCCTCGATCGTTGCACCATGTGTGCACATGTGGCTCAGCTGGGCGGCACCGCCTCGCGTCCGCTCCGAGGCACAGCGAAGCCCGAGCACTGGGGTGCCCGGGCCGCCGAGGGGAGGAGGAGTCCTCGGATCGCTGAACATGAGGTCCGCTCGACCTGCGTCCCTGCAGTGTCACGAACCTCGACGCCTAGAGTCGGGCGCACGAGCTCCGGCGACGATCGCTCGTGGCGGCAGACACGACGAAGCCCCGTTGCACGATGTGTGCAACGGGGCTCGTTGGGAGCGGCGCCGGGTCAGCGGCCCGAGCGAAAGGCCTTCCCGGCGACGTCGCGGGACTGGAGGGCGTAGGCGCTCTCCGCGAAGGCGACCTTGCGGCTCCGCTCGGGCATCACCCGCTCGAACGTCGCCGTCTCCGCGGCCAGCTCGTCCGCGATGCGTCGAAGCTCGGCGTCATCGCCCGCATAGCTGCGGATGCGCCGGGCGGTCGCCTCGAGGACGGCCCGCGCGCCCCGGTAGTCGCCCATCCGGTTGAGCCGGACCGCCTCCTGGCGGGCACGCGCCGCGAACACCGTGGCGATCACCCGGTCCACCACGCGGTCGCGTGGCTGGATGTCGTTGGCGGTGTCGTCCGCGTGCTCCCAGGTGAGCTTGCCGAACGCACTGCCGAGGACGCCGTCACGGTCGCCCAACGCGATGACCGCGCTGTGCGTCTCTGTGGGCTTCCCAACCGGGAACGACAGCCG
>JBEVIK010000154.1:0-5747 GCA_040510715.1 Candidatus Limnocylindrales bacterium | reverse complement strand
GGCACGTGGAATGCGGCGCCGATCGGGCGGCTCATGCCGTGGACGAGCGCGACCGAGGCGTTCGAGAACGCGATGCCGGCGAGCGTGGCGCCGAACATCATGGCCTCGCGGGCTCCTCGATCCGAGCCATCTCTGAAGGCGCGACGCAGGTTGGGACCGATGGCGCGCATCGCGGCGAGCGCCTGCGCATCGCTGAAGGGGTTGGCCTTGCGGCTGACGTACGCCTCGATGGCATGGGACAGCGCGTCCACCCCCGAGTCTGCCGTCACCCTGGGAGGCAGGCTCAGGGTGAGCTCATAGTCCACGAGCGCTGCGTAGGGCATGAACCCGACTCCCGAGCACATGACCTTCTCGTCGGGTCCGCCAGAGGCGCCCTGGCGCGTGATGACGGTGACCCGGGTGACCTCGGAGCCCGTGCCGGCGGTGGTGGGGATGCCGACGATCGGCAGCCCTGGCTCGTCGACCCGCCGGGGGAAGCGCAGGTCGGCGATCGAGCCGCCATGGACCGCGAGGACCGCGATGGCCTTGGCGCTGTCGATGGCGCTGCCGCCGCCGATCGCCACGAGGACGTCATATCCGCCTCGTCGGGCCATGGCCACGCCGGACTCGATCGAGGACTCGGTCGGTTCAGGCACGGTGTCGCTGAAGGCATCGGCCGCGATCCCCTCGCCCGCGAGATCCCCGAGCAGCTCCTCGAGGTACCCGAGCTCGACCATCGTCCGGTCGGTCACGACGAGCGGCCGCGACGCACCCATGGTCCGAAGCACGGACGCGAGCCGCTTGCGTGCGCCACCCCCGACGTGCATCACGCGCGGCAACACCGCCTCGGCAGCGCTCACCTGGGACCCCCTGTCAGGATGTGCATGGCCGGACCTCAGGGACTCGACGACCGCACGGGGGACACTCTCGGCGCCATCGACGCTGCCTGCGAAGCCCTGCCCGCGGGCATGATGGTCGTGAGCAGCTGCTCTGCGGCCTCCCGGGAGAGCGGCCCGTAGTGCAGCGCGCGGATGATGCCCTCGCCATCGACGAGGTAGTGCGTGGGCAGCCCGAAGCCGCGCCAGGCGTGGAACACCGCGGATGTCCCGTCGAAGGCCACGGTGTAGGGCACGTCATAGGTGTCCACGTACCGACTGACCTCGTCGGGTGACGCCTCCTGGACGCTCACGCCGATCATCCTGAGGCCATCGGCGGCGTGGTCCCGGTACAAGTCGCGCAGCACCGGCGTCTCATGCTGGCAGGGCGGGCACCAGCTGGCCCAGAAGTTGACCCAGACCGGGTGTCCCCGGAGGGCCTCGAGGCTGACCGGCCGCCCGTCGAGATCGGTGAGGGTCACCGGCTGGCCGTCGCGCACGCCAGCGAGCTCGGGGGCGACCTGCCCGATGGCGAGGCCTTCCGTGGGCTCACCGATGATGTAGAAGGACTCGCCCGGGCGCGGGACCCCCGTGGGCAGGGTGGTGCCCACGGGGGTCGTGAGCAGCACGAGGATCAGCGCGACGCCCGTGAGCGTTCCGAGCAGCGCGACGAGGTGGCCCAGCGTGAAGGGTCCGATGACGCGCCGCGACCAACGTCCGGATGGCTTCGATGCAGGGGCGCTCGTGGGCTCGTCGGCGCCCGGAGAGGCCGTCGGTTCGGTCACACCTGCGGCTACAGGGAGATGAACGCCGTCGAGAACATCGCCAGCCAGTCGAACAGGATGGCGACGCCGAGGATCACCACCAGCCCGCCACCGACGATCTCGATGGTGTGCCCGTGCCGTGACAGCGCCCTCGTGACACCGGGTGCTCGGTCCGCGGCGAGCGCGAGCACGAGGAACGGCACCCCCAACCCGATGCAATAGGCGATGAGCAGCGCCGCCACCTGCGGGCCGGACGAGACCGCCGCCATGGTCAGGATGGCGCCCAGGGTCGGGCCGATGCAGGGCGTCCAGCCGAGTGCGAACACGACGCCGAGGGTGAGCCCGCCCGTGATGCCCTGACGCTGCGCGCGGCCAAGGCTCGGCTCACGCTCCAGCGGTCGCCACGTGCGCATGAGGGCGGGCAGCCGCAGGACCCCCATGAGGTTGAGCCCCAGGACGATGAGCAGGATCCCGCCCAGCTGCCGCAGCTGCGTCTGGTAGTCACGCAGCAGCGACGTCGCGGCGTTGAGCGACAGCCCCAGCGCGGTGAAGACGATGCCGAACCCGACCACGAACGCGACCGCGTTGAGGAGCGCGGGGGCCACCACCCGGGCGGGCGGCACAGGGGAGGGGTCGCCGGCACCCGCGAACGCCGGGACCGGACCATGGGTCACCACGACACCCAGCTGACCGAGGTAGGCGGGTACGACCGGAAGCACACAGGGCGACAGGAACGAGATGATCCCCGCGAGCAGCGCCGCGCCGAGCGTCAGGTCCACGAGCGCGGCCCCATCGGCGACATCAGGCCAGCCGTGGCAGGGCGGCCGCGAGGAACGCCCGGAGCTGGCGACCCGAGCTCACCAGGGCCAGCTCCGAGGCACCGATGACGACCACGGGGACCAGCGCCCCGTAGCGTTCGCGGAGATCCGGATCACCATCCACGTCCACCTCGCGCACGATGGGGACGAGCTCGCCGCGTGCCGCGCGCTCCTCGAGCGCCCACTGGAGGCTCAGGCGTGCCTCGGTGCATGGCTCGCAGGTCGCGCGGGAGTAGAGCACGAGCTCGGGTGGGTCGGGTGCCTGGGACATCGGCCCGATCGTAGGTCACCGGCGCGCAGCACGCCTGCTACCGTGCCGGCGTGGGCAAGTCGAGCATGGGCGATGTCTGGCTCGTGCGCCATGGCGAGACGGAGTGGTCCCGCAGCGGTCGTCACACCTCGATATCCGACATCGCGCTCACCGAGGCCGGCGAGGCCGAGGCACGCGACCTGCACGAGCGCCTCGCGACCATCTCGTTCGACCTGGTGCTCACGAGCCCGCGCATCCGGGCGCGACGCACCGCGGAGCTCGCCGGCTATCCCGATGCGGAGGTGACCGAGGACCTCGCCGAATGGGACTACGGCGAGCTCGAGGGCCTGACGAGCGATCGCATCCATGAGCGCCTGCCCGACTGGTCGATCTGGACGCATGGCGGACCGGGGGGCGAGAGCGTCGCGGACATGGAGGCGAGGATGGACCGGCTGGTGGCGCGGCTGCGGCCCATTGATGGCCCGGTGCTGTGCTTCGGGCACGGTCATGCGCTGCGTGCGCTGGCGGTCCGATGGCTGGGCCAGCCGGTGGAGATGGGTGGAGCCCTGGCGCTCGATACGGCCTCCATCTCGGTGCTCGGCCGGGAGCACGAGCGGCCCGCGATCATCCATTGGAACGGCTGAGCGGACGAGGGGAGCCGCTCCGTTACGATGGGGGCCTGCGCCCCCGTAGCTCAGTGGATAGAGCGGCACCGTCCTAAGGTGCGCGTCGGCGGTTCGAGTCCGTCCGGGGGCGCCAGAGGCCCGTTCACGACCCGGCGTTGTCAGCCGGAGGTGCGGCGAACGAGTAGTGGGCCTGCTGGATCAGCCACTGCTCTCCGCGCTGCTCCAGGACGAAGGTGATGTGGGCTGGGATGGTCGTCTGCCGTCCGCTCGCCCGCACGGTGAAGTCCGCGTCTGCCGCCGCCCACGCCACCGGACCCGCTGCCGAGATCGACATCCAGACATAGGTCAGAGAGGCGGCGTCGCTCCGGGACCAGTCGCCCTCGGCCTTCGCCACGATGGCGGACAGCCCGACGATCGCCTCGGCTCCGGGCGTGTACATGACGACATCGGGGTCGGGCGCGAAGACCGCCCGCATCATCGCCGCGTCGCGCGTCACGTAGACGCCGGCCAGTCTATCGAGAGTCAGCCGCACGGCGGACTCGGTCTTGGGGTCCGCATTCATGGCAAACCTCCTTCCGGATGGACATCAAGGTGTCCGCCCGCATCGAGCGGCGTCCTGACCGCGATCGCCGGGAGGTGATCCTGGAAGAAGACGAGGGCCCGCAGCTCACGCCGGGAGCGCGTCCCGGTCTTCTCGAAGATCGCCTTGCAGTGGTCCTGCACGGTCCACGGTGAGATGAACAGGCGCTCCGAGATCGCTGCTGTGTCGAGGTCCTGGGCGATGAGGGTGGCCACCTCGCGCTCGCGCACACTGAGCGCGAACGCCTCGAGCCGCAGCGGAGCGGCCTCGGCCTCGGGCGTGGGCTGGATGACGACGGCGACCCGGTCTCGAGCCCCGGTCGGCAGCGACCCGTGAAGGGTCACCCAGCCCGCCGCGGTCGGGACATGCAGTGGTTCGGCTCCGCGGCCTGCGCGTCCGAACGCACGCGTCTGTGCGGCGACGCTGAGGATCGGCGACGGCACGCTCCGAGAGACCGGATCGGACAGCCGGAGCTGGTCGAGCAGCTCATCGGTGCCAGGCGTCGTCAGCTCGATGCCGTCAGTGGGGTCGAGCACCAACAGTCCCGGGGCCCGCGGCCCGGCTCGGCGCGCCGCATCGAAGCGGACCGAGTTGCGCAACGCTTCCGCGATCGGTCGTGAGAGCTTGCCCATGAGGTCGGCGTCCTCGGGGCGGAAGTCGCCCGTGGCTCTGGTCCGGTGGAAGATGACGCCTCCCCATGCCCGGCCGCGCGTCACGAAGGCGGTGCGCATCTCGTGCGGCAGGCCGAACGGGGCGAGGAAGTCGTTGTAGCGCGCGCTTCGCTGCGGACGCCCACGTGTCGTCTCGCTCAGGATCGCGGATGGACGTCGACGCCCAGCGAGCGACTCGAACGTGTTGACGTCGTCACGCTGGTACTCGCTCGCGAGCACGGCTCTGGCCGCCACCATCTCCGTCTCAGGCGTCATGTATCCGTTGGCGAACAGCTCCACCGGGTCCGCGGTCGTGAGGAGCACGTTCCCGGGGTCGATGCCGTGCCAGCACGCAGCATCGATCGGGATGACCTCCCGGATACGGTCGGTGATCTCCCGATGCAGCTCTGCGTAGGGGAGCGCGCGGGTGCCGAGCTGCTCCACCTCCCGGACCAGTCGCGGGATATGCCCGTGCGCCATCGCCCGATGGTGGACGGGCCGTCCGGCCTTGTCCACTCAGATGCATGAGAAATCCCAGATTGGCAGGGATGGGCAGTGGGACCGAGCCGCGAGATGCTCGCCGGCGTCAACCCCGGGTGCGCGAGCATCGACCACACGAAGGAGAGACGTGATGCATCAGGCCATCTGCTTCGCTCTTCCCCTACTGCCGGATATGACCGATGTCGATCGAGACGAGATGTTGGCCTGCTGGCGCGGCGAGCGGGCCAGCGCTCACCGCGCCTCGCGGGCTCGCCATGGCCTCACCCGCGAGGCGGTGTGGATCGAGCCGACGCCCGCCGGCGATCTCGCGGTCGTGCTCCTGGAGTCCGAGGACCTAGCGGCCGCGTTGTACGGCGTCGCCACTTCGAGCGACCCGTTCGACACCAGGTTCCGCGCCCACGTGCAGCGCGTTCACGGTGTCGACCTCGCGGCGGGGATGCACCTCCCGGAGCAGGTCCTCGACTACCCGGGCTGAGACGCGCGGAGGCGAGCGACATACCAGTCAAGCGGGTCGTCCCTGCGTCGTTTCTGGGTCCCCGGGGCCGTCCGGGGGCGCCATGACAACGGCTGTTGCTTCACTCGGCCTGTCCAAGGCTGGATCACGGCGCGGGCCATCCGCGGCTAGAGACATGGGCAGCCTCGCCCTCTGTCCTGGCGAACGAGTCGATGGTGCCGAGCCACGTGGTGTCGGGTCACAGCGCCGG
>JBEVIK010000153.1:0-6801 GCA_040510715.1 Candidatus Limnocylindrales bacterium | reverse complement strand
TGCGACCGGGCGATCGTCATCTTCGGTGGCCGGGTCGTGGAGGAGCTGCCGGCTGCCGAAGCGGACGAGCCGACGCTGCTGCGCGCTGCCTACGCGCTGCCTCCGGACGCGGTCATCCCCGAGGAGAACCCGGAGGTCGTAGCAGCGGCCATCGCGGAGCCGGTCCCGTGACCGCGGCGGCGCCGGCCGCTGGCGACGTGCGGACGGTCAGGAGCGCCGGCATGACCCGGTGGCTGCGCCGGAACAGCTGGGTCGTCTCGCTGTACGTCGCGCTCGCCGCGCTGTTCGCCTTCACCGTCGCGCTCAAGCCGGGATACGGGCCCACCGACTTCGAGTTCCTCACGCTCGCCGTGATCACCATCGTGCTCGCGGCGGCGGCGCAGACCGTGGTCGTCATCTCGGGCGGCATCGACCTGTCGGTGGGTCCGGTGATGGCGTTCACGAGCGTCTGCGCCGCCGCCCTCATGGCCGGCACCGACGACCTGGGCGCGGTGCCGGTGGTCGCCGCCGTCTTGGCGCTGGGCTTGGGCGTGGGAGCGCTCAACGGGTTGCTCGTGCACTGGAGCGGCGTCCCCGACATCGTGGTCACGCTGGCGATGTCGTTCGTGTGGGCCGGCGCTGCGCTGCTCGTGCTCGACAGCCCCGGCGGGGCCTCCGCGCCGTGGCTCATGTCGCTCATCGACGGCTCGCTCCTCATCGACTGGGTGCCACGCGCCCTGGTGGTGATGCTCCTCGCGATCGGCCTCGTCTGGATCCCGCTGCGCCGATCGCGCCTGGGCCTCTCGATGTTCGCGGTCGGCAGCGACCAGCTCGCGGCGCTCCGGAGCGGTGTCGACGTGGCGCGGACCAAGGTCGCTGCCTACACCATCGGCGGGCTGCTCGCAGCCATGGGCGGCGTGGCGCTGACGATGAAGACCGGCATCGGCAACCCCCTTCCCGGGCCATACACGCTCGATGGCATCGCGGCGCTGGTGCTCGGGGGTGTCAGCCTGGCAGGCGGCCGGGGGACCATGGCCGGGCCCATCGCCGCCGCGTTCATCCTCGCCCTCATCCGCATCGACCTCGTGTTCCTCAAGGTGAACCCGGACGTGAGCACGGTGGTCCAGGGCGTGATCCTGGTGGCCGTGGTGATGGTGGGTGCCCTCGTCGAGCTGCGGCGGAAACGACCGTGAGCACAGCCGAGGGGGCAGTCACCCGCGACACGACATCGTGGCTCAGCCTGGCGGCGTGGCGACGGCTGCTGCGCGATCAGCCGGTGATCCCGCTGGTCATCCTGCTGGCGGTCATGGTGGCCCTGCTGATCGCGATCCAGCCGGGGATCCTCAACCGGCCACAGGCCTGGGTGCTCGCGACGCTCCGGTTCGCGACGCCGCTCGCGCTGCTGGCCGCGTGCCAGACCCTCACCATGCTCACGGGCGGCATCGACCTGTCGGTGGCCGTGGTCGCCTCCATGTCGGCCTATGTCATGGCGACCCAATCGGTCAGCCAGGGCGACGCCATCGCCATCGCGCTGGCCATCCTGGTGGCCGGGCTCGTCGGGCTGCTGAACGGCGTCGGTGTCGGCATCTTCCGCGTCCAGCCGCTGATCATGACGCTGGGCACCGGGTTGGTGGCGCTCGGCGCGGTGAATGTCTACCAGAAGACCGTGCTCACGGCGGGGTCCACCGTGCCGCAGCCCATCCAGACGCTCGGCTCGGGCAACACCCTGGGCTTCATCCCCAACGCGCTCCTGGTGCTGGTGCCCGTGGCGCTCGTGGTCATGATCGGCCTCAAGCGCACGGGGTACGGCCGGATGCTCTACGCCGTCGGCGACAACCCCATCGCGGCACGGCTGGCGGGCGTGCGCGTGTGGCAGGTGCTGCTGGTGCTGTACGTGCTGTCGGGGTTGCTCGCCGGCATCGCCGGCATCACCCTCGCGGGCATCACCAAGACCGCCACCCTGAACGTCGCCGACTCCTACCTCCTGCCATCGGTCGCCGCGGCCGTGATCGGGGGGACGTCGATCTTCGGCGGCCGTGGCGGGTATGCCGGGACGATCCTCGGTGCCCTCATCCTGACCGTCCTCGCGAGCCTGCTCACGGTCCTCGACGCGCCGGAGCCCATCCGGCAGATCGTGTATGGCGCCATCATCCTTGGCGTCGCGGCCGCCTATGCACGGCTCACCGGCGAGCGATGACCGACGCCACGGGCACCCTGCACCTGGGGCTCGACCTGGGCGGCACCAACATCAAGTGGGCCGTGCTCGTGCGCGACGGGGACGCCTGGTCCACGGTCGGCACCGGGTCGGCGGCGACCTGCGCCGACGAGGGCGAGGCAGCGGTCGTGGCGCGCCTCGCGGATACGGCACACGCCGCGATGGCCGCGCACGGCTCGGTCGCGTCGGTGGGCGTGGGTGTCCCGGGCCTGTATGACCCGGACGGGGGCACCACCGAGTTCCTGGTCAACTTCCCGGGCGGCTGGCGGGGCGTCCGGATCGTGGCACCGCTCACGACCGCGCTGGCGCTCCCCATCGCCCTCATCAACGATGCCCGTGCGTTCGGCCTCGCCGAGCTCCGGCTGGGTGCGGCCCGGGGTGTGGACACCATGATCGGGCTCACGCTGGGCACCGGCGTCGGCGGCGTGGTCGCGGTCCACGGCATGGTCCTGCAGGGCTACAAGGGCCGGGCCGGGGAGCTGGGTCATCAGACCATCGACCCCGACGGGCCGTGGTGCAACTGTGGCAACCGCGGCTGCGTCGAGGCGTTCTGTCGCGCCGACCAGATCGCGCTCGCGTGCGGCACCCGCAGCGTGGAGGAGGCGGTCTCGGCCGCCAGGGCCGGCGACCCGCGGGCCATCCAGGGCCTCAGCGACACCGGCCGGTACCTGGGCATCGGGCTCGCCAACATGATCGTGGCGCTCAACCCCGACCGGGTCGTGCTCGGCGGAGGCGTCGCTGCCGCGGGCGACCTGATCCTGTCCCCGATCCGGGACGAGATCGCGCGTCGCGTCCACGTCACGGCCTACACGCATATCGACGTGGTCGTCGCGAGCCTCGGGACATACGCCGGCGCCATCGGCGCCGGGATCCACGGCGCCGAGGACGCAACGGCACGCGCCGCGGCAGGGTCCTGATGGCACGGGAGTGGCTGTCCGGTCGACTGGTCCTCGAGGACGCGGTGATGCCCGGCCGTCTCGCCGTCGAGGACGGGGCCATCGCCTCGATCGAGCCCGACGATGCCCAGTCCGCCGGCCCGTACCTGCTGCCGGGGTTCGTCGACGTCCACGTGCACGGCTGGGGTGGCCACGACGCCATGGGCGGGCGCGCGGCGCTCGACGGCATGAGCCGGACCCTCCTGCGGCGCGGTGTCACATCGTTCCTGCCCACGGGCGTCACCTCCCCCCTTCCGGACCTCGTTCGGTTCGCGGAGACGGTGCGTGCCTGGATGCCCGATGCGCCCGACGACGGGGCGCAGCCGCTCGGGTTCGACATCGAGGGGCCCTTCATCTCGCAGGCCAAGCGGGGCGCGCATCCCCCGGGTCTGGTGCGCGACCGGGTGGATCTGCCGCTGGCAGACCTCCAGCCGCTCGTGGAGGGCCTCCGGATCATGACCGTGGCGCCCGAGATCCCCGGTGGCCTGGAGCTCATCAGGTGGCTCACCGCGCGTGGCGTCAAGGTCTCCATCGGCCACTCCGCCGCGACCGTGGACGAGGCGCGGGCGGGCTATGCGGCCGGTGGCCGCACCACCACCCACCTGTTCAACGGGATGTCGGGGGTGGACCATCGGGCCCCCGGCCTCGCGGTCACCGCGCTCACGGACGACGAGGTGTTCGTGGAGCTCATCGCGGACGGGCACCACGTGCACGTGGCGGTATGGGACCTCATCCGGCGCGCCAAGCCCGCGGACCGGCTCATCCTGGTGAGCGACGCGCTCTCCCTGTCCGGGACAGGACCCGGGCGAACGATGGTCGGCGCCACCGACGTGGAGGTGCTCGAGGACCGTGCCGTGGTGGCCGGGACCACGACCCTTGCCGGATCGGTGGTCGCGCTCGACGGGATGCTCCGGAACCTGGTGCGCAGCGGCGCGTCGCTGCCGGCCGCATCCCGCGCGGCGAGCGCGAACCCCCTGGCCCTGCTGGAGGTCACGGATCGGGGCCGGCTGGCAGCGGGCCTGCGCGCGGATGTCGTCGAGATGGACGACGACCTCGAGGTTCGCCGGGTGATGCGCGGGGGCGTCTGGATCGCCTCCTGAGGTCTCCCCGGGCGCCTAGCGGCTATGGCAGGGCGGCGAGGATCTCGTCGCGTGCCGGCTCGTCCGCCGTGCGGATGAGGACGACGGTATCCCCGCTCACGTACGCGGTGATGGGCACCTGCTGCGAAGCGCCATCGGGCGGGACCGAGGCGGCAGGCGCATAGGCCACCACCATGACCTCGCGTCCTCCAAGGGTGGCGGGGGTCGCCGTGACACCCCCGTTGCTCGTGACGAGACTCGCGAAGGGCACCACTAGCTGTGCGGCATCCGCACCCGCGACGCGCAGGGCCGTGATGTCGAGCAGCTCGCCCGACGGAAGGTCGCTGCCCCCGACCGCGAGCGCCACATCCTCGAGGGATCGCCCGGCGGACTCGGCGATGGCACGCAGCCCGGTCACGACCGGGTCATCGGGTCCGAACTGTGCCTCGAGCCCGGCCCCGGAGATGGCCTGCGGCTGGAGCTGCTGTCCCGCCACGCTGACGGCCACCAGCGCCGCGAGCGCCTCCTCGGCGGTCGGCGGCGCGGGCGACGGCTCGGCTGGCAGCACCACCTGCTCGATGCTCGTGGACTCGATGGCGACGGGCTCGAGCGCCCGGTCCTCGGGGGGCCCCGTGCTGGGTCCCGCCGCGATGGCATCCGCCACCTCCATCCCCTCGACCACCCGGCCGATGATGGCGTAGGTGCGGGCCGAGTCGAGGGCGCGCTGCGCCTCATCGTCGAGGACGATGAAGAACTGGCTCCCTTGCGAGTTCGGCGCCTGGGTGCGCGCCATGGCCACGATGCCCCGCCCGTACTCGCCCACGACGGGCTCGTCCACGATGCTGTATCCGGCATCGCCCGAGCCCGTGCCCGTCGGGTCGCCGCCCTGGATGACGAAGCCGGGCACGATGCGGTGGAACACGGTGCCGTCGTAGAAGCCAGCGCTGGCGAGGTTCAGGAAGTTCTCGGCCGCCACGGGCGAGGATTCCGTGAACAGCCCGATGACGATGTCGCCGAGCGCCGTCGTGAACCGGACACCCGCGCCGTCACCGGACGGCACGACAGGCGGATCGGCGATGGGTGTGGCGACGGGCGGGCCGAGTGGCGGGGTGCTCTCGTCCTGTGCCACTGCGGCGGTGGCGAGGCCACCGGCCACGAGCGATGCGAGCGTGAGTGCCAGCGCGACCGGCCTTCGGCGCGCCATCAGGGCCGCACGACCCCCCAGTAGCGCTCCGCGCTGCCGGTCCCCACGCCACCCGCGAACGCCACGCGACGGGCGAAGCCGGCGACGTCGTCGAACATCCGCTGCTCGTCGCCGAACAGGCGTGGCACCTGGCTGCCGTACACGGCGACGCCGGCGGCCTTGCGCGCCAGGACATCGCTGATGTCGGCGTAGCGCGCCTCGAGCGCGGTCCCGAGCGGCAGGCCGGTCATCGCGGCGGGCATGTCGGCTTGGCCGTGGAAGTCATCCCACCAGGCGTACGGGAAGTCCTCATAGAAGCTGACCAGGCCCGCCAGGTCCGGTGTCGGCATCACCCAGCCGCGGGGCTCGGCCAGCAACGCCAGCGCCGCCTCACGGCACAGGACATGGTCCACGTGGCCGCCGATGCCCAGCGGGAAGTAGACCTGCTGTGGCTCCAGCCGCAGGATCTCCCGGCGCAGGAGGCCCACCGGCGCCTCGTCGTCGTCGCGCGGTGCGCCGAGCAGCTGCTCATCCCCCTGGTACCCGCGGAAGCTGGCATCCGGCAGGCCGAGGTCGACCAGCGACACCTCCATGAACCACGCGAATCGCTCGTCCTCCGCACGTCGGATGGCCATGTCGTCCGCGCTCGCGAGGTCGCTCCGAATGAGGGTGCCCTGGCCCGGCACCGTGTCGGCGATGGGCCGCTCCTCGGTCGCCACGTTCGTGACGTTCGCGCTCCTCGTCCAGGCAGCTCGCTGCCAGAACTGGCGCGCCTGCGTGTTGGCGCGGTCCTGGGTCGCGTCGAGCCGCGCGGGGTCAGCCAGCCAGGCAGGCACCGGCTCGTCCGGGTGGTCGGGTGCCACGTTGCCTCGATCGAAGGCCTCGGTCAGGGGCCACAACGACTTGCTCCCGAACCCGGTGCTGGTCCGGGTCGCCTCGGCAGCGTCGTCGCTGCCCGAGAACACCGACACGATCGTCACCGCCTGCCCGAGCTCGCGCAAGCTCGCGATGAGCCCGCCGCAGGACAGGGCGGCGTCATCCGGGTGGGGCGAGATGAAGATGTGGGTCATCGGCAGCCGAGGATAGCATCGGGCGCCGGCATCTCCGGGCGCCTCACAGCGGCTCGGGCGCCAACGCGGGGCTGGGGCTGGGCGAGATGCACGGTGTCGGCAGCACGACCCCGGGAATGACGCTCGGCAGCGGACTTGGCACCGGCGTAGGCGCGGCGCACGGACCGAGGGTCGGTCCAGGTGTCGGCGGCAAGGTCGGCTCAGGTGTCGGCGGCAAGGTCGGCTCGGGCGGCGGTGCGGCCGTGGGCACCGGCGTGGGCGGCACGGTCGTCTCGGGCCTGGGCTGCACAGTGTTCTGAGGCTTTGTCGCGACCTTGAGATCAGGCTTGGGCGCGACGGT
>JBEVIK010000152.1:0-11468 GCA_040510715.1 Candidatus Limnocylindrales bacterium | reverse complement strand
CCCACCCACGAGCCGGGCCGCACGTGGCCACCCAGGAGTGGTCGCGCGGTCAGGCGCACCAGCGCGGGCTCCCCGGAGGCGACCGGGGCGGCGCTGGTTGGCTGGGCGGCTGCGGGCAGGGCACCCAGCAGGAGCGCGAGCGCGGCGAGCATGACCGCGAGCGCGCCCTGGATCCATCGAGGATGACCGCTGTCCCTGCGAGCCCGCATCGTCCTCCGCCCAACGCCATGTCCCGGTGGCGAATGCCCCGGCATCGCGTCCAGACGCCCAGAGCCATGCGGATGTTCCACCTTCTGGTGATTCGGGGCCGGCGAGGCTCGTGGCGGCCCGTCCATCGGGTCCCGTGGCGGCCGGTTTTCCGCTCCACCGCTACCATCCACCGGTGCCCACCCTGAAGCCGTTCCGAGGCCTGCGATACGCGCCGCCCTTCGACCGGGACCTCTCAGCCGTGGTGTGCCCGCCCTACGACATCATCCCGCCCGCGCTCGCCGAGGAGCTCCTAGGACGGGCGCCCGCCAACGCCGTGCGGCTGGAGCTGCCCCGCCCCGAGCCGGGTGGTGACGATGACACGCGCTATCGCGAGGCGGCGCGCACGCTCGCCGAGTGGCGCACGGACGGCATCCTGGTCAAGGAGCGCCAGCCGGCGGTGTACATCCACGAGATGCGCTGGCCGGCCGGCGGGCTCCGCGCCGAGGGGCGTGCCCGGGGCGTCCTGACCCGCCTGCGGCTCGAGGCGTTCGGACCCGACGGCGGTGTGCGACCCCACGAGCGGACCATGAGCGGCCCCAAGGAGGATCGCTTCCGACTGCTCAAGGCGACCGGCGTCAACCTGTCACCCGTCGTGCTGCTCGCGGAGGGCGGGCCCGGCACGAGCGCGTCGCTCGATCGGTTCACCGCGCGTGATCCCGATCTCGTGGCGACGACGGATGACGGTGTCGCCCACCGCGTCTGGATCGTGCCGGTCGAGCGCGACGAGGAGGGGCAGGCGATCGGCGAGGGCGCCGACCTGCTCGCCGCCCTGGGCGCTCGTCCGCTGACCATCGCGGACGGCCACCATCGGTACGAGACCGCGCTCCGGTATCGCGGCGAGCGCGACATGCGCCGGGCCTGCGAGAGCGACCCCGCCTGGGACTACGTGTTCGCGCTGGTGTACGACCTGGCCGAGGCACCCCCCGTCCTGCCCACCCACCGGGTCCTCCTGGCCGGGCCATCCGGCGAGGCGCTCATCGAGGCGCTGGCGGACCTGGTGGATGTCGAGCCACTGGATGGCCCCGACGCGGTCCTGGCGCGGATGGCGCGGCCCGAGCCCTTGCCAGCCGCTGATGCCACCGGCACGGGCCGCATCGGTCTCGTCTCCGGTGACCGGGCCGCCATCCTGCGGGTGCGGGCGTCCGCGCTCGAGCCGCTCGGCGACCCTACGGCATCCGCCGCCTCGCGTGGCCTGGACGTCAATCGCCTGGCGTCGATGCTGGAGCGGCTGGGCGTGGACCGGGAGGCGCTGGCGGCCGGCGGCCGCGTGACATACGTGAAGGACCCGGCGGAGGCCGTCGGGATGGCCACGGGTGGCGGGGCGGCCGCCACGTTCCTGCTCGATGGCCCGCCGGTCGCGGCGGTGACCCGGGTGGCCGCGGCGGGCGAGGTCATGCCCCAGAAGTCGACGTTCTTCGACCCGAAGGCCCCAACGGGCCTCGTGTTCGGGCCGCTGGAATGGTGAGGAGGAGGGACCGGTGAGCATCGACACGCAGGTGAGCACGATCGGGCTCACGCCGCGCTCGCCCACGCGTCCGTTGCGCAAGAACAAGAACGTCATCGAGTCGCGCGGGCTGTACGTCGAGAGATGGCTGCCCGAGCGGCGGTCGAGGCGGCGGCCGCTGTACCTGCTCCACGGCGAGCTGGGCGGCTCATGGGTCTGGGAGCGCTACCTGCACCACTTCGCGCAGCGGGGCTGGGAGGGGCACGCGCTCAACCTGCGGGCGCACTTCTGGTCCGACACGGCCGACTTCGAGGAGCTCGACCTCCAGAGCTACTTCGAGGACGCCCTTGCCGGCTATGACGCGCTGGCCCGTCCCGCGGTGGTCGTGGGACACGGCATGGGCGGCCTGCTGGCGCTGCTCGTCGCGCAAGAGCGCGAGACCGCGGGCCTGGTGCTACTGAGCCCGGCCCTGCCCGACCCCATCCGACCCACCTCGCCGTCGCACGTCGTGCGCCTCGTGCCGCCCCGGTTCCGCCAGGAGCTCATCGGCTGGGCGGGTCCCGCGGAGCTGGTGCAGCGCCAGCACCCCGACCTGACGCTCGCCGACGTCGCGCGTATCCAGCACCTCATGGGCGCCGAGAGCGGCGCTGCCCGCCGTCAGATGCTGGAGGGCGTGCCGGTCGATCCCGAGGCGCTGGGCCCGGTGCCCCGCCTGGTCATCGGCGCGGGTGTCGATCGCCAGTTCCCGGCCGCCGACAGCGAGCGGCTCGCCGAGTGGCTGGGCGCGGAGTACCAGCCCTTCGGCGCGCACTCGCATTACGGCCTCGTGCTGGGCGAGGAGAGCCACGAGCAGGTCGCCGACGCCATCCGCGCCTTCCTCGAGGTGCACCGCCTCTAGGCCACCGCCGTCGGCGTGTCAGGCGGGGCCTCGTGATATCCTCTCGGCCGGCCGCGCCGCATTCGTCTAGAGGCCTAGGACACCGCCCTCTCAAGGCGGAGATCACCGGTTCGAATCCGGTATGCGGTACCACATCGACCTCTGCCGACGCCCGGTCCTCCGATGGACCGGGCTCGTTCGTTCCCGCCGTCAGCTGACGGGCGTCCAGGACGACCAGAGCGCGAGCCACAGGAGCGCGAGGTCGATCGCCACGCCCAGGGCCAGGCTGGGCCTGAAGTCGATGGCGAGGAGCACCAGCGAGGCACCGGCCGACCCGACGACCAGGGCCGCCCACCGAGCGCTCGACATCGGGACGCCGACGGTGCCGAGCGCCGCGAGCGCGGCGAGGGCGACGACCGCGATGACCAGGTACCGGCCGACCATCCGGACCGCACCCGTGCCCAGCCGGCCGGCGAGCCACGACTGCCCCAGGTCGAATGGCCAGTCCGGGCCATCGGTCGAGGGGACGACCGTGTGTGGTGGGGAGGGGACCAGGAACATCACGTGGACCAGGCCATGCGCGAGCAGCAGCCCCGCCAGCAGCCAGACCCCGAGCGCGTCGTGCCCGCTGAGCAGCATCCAGGTCACACCGCCGACGAGCGCGACCACCACGCCGAGTGGCCCGACCTCCCGGAGCGTCCTCATGGCCGCCTCCCTGTGGACCCGGGACGCGCGGTCCGATGGCCGCCTCGCCGGGCCATGGCCAGCATCGCGTCAGGCCGGCCGCGACCCCAGTGCCGTTGATCCCGCCCGATGGGGTCCGGTCGGACCGGAGACGGCAGCCGGAGCCATCGGTCTCAGCCCGTCGTGCCGGCGATGCCGAGATCCCGGACCCAGCCCTGCGGGTCGCGCGCCATCCGCTCGACCTCGTCCCAGGTGGGCATCGCCGCGGAGCAGGCGAGCCGGGTCGCCACGATGGCCCCCGCGGCGTTCGCGTGGCGCAGCAGGTCGGGGATCGGGAGGCCACGCAGCAGCCCTGCCCCGAAGGCGGCGGCGAACGCGTCCCCGGCACCGAGGCCGTTGACCACCGGCACCGGCAGCCCCGGCTCGTCGTGGCGGCCGTCGCTCGCCAGCCACGACGCGCCAGCAGGCCCGTGCTTGAGCAGCACCTGCGTCGAGCCCGAGGCGACCAGGCTGCCAGGGTCCAGGCGCGCTGCCTCGAACTCCCCGTCGCTCCCGATCACCACGTCGGCCGACGCCACGGCACGCGCCATGAGACCGGGATAGCCCTCGGGCTCGAGCCAGTACCCGGGTCGCCAGTCCAGGTCGAGGATGGTCGTCCCGACCCGGGAATCCACCCGCAGCTCGAGCGCCGCGAAGGCAGCGTCCCGGCTGGGTCGCTGGGCGAACGCCACGCCCGAGACGTAGGCGAGGGGAGCCGTCGTCAGCGTCGCGCGAGGCAGGTCCTCGGGCGTCAGCTCCTGGTCCGGGCAGCTCGGGAACCGGTAGGCGAGCAACGGGAAGTGGTCGGGCGGCCACAGCTCGGCGAACGCCAGCGCGGTGCGCAGCGTGGGGTGGACCACGATGGCGGTGGTGTCCACGCCCTCGGCGGCCAGCGCGTGGGTGATGAAGCGTCCATGGCCGTCGTCGCCCACGCCCGACACGACCGCGGTGCGGATGCCCATCCGCGCGAGCCCGGTGGCGACGTTGCCGCCGTAGCCGCCCACGAAGCGCTCGAAGGTGCTGACCTCCTCGAGCGGGGTGCCCGACTGGAGCGGGTACATGTCCGCGAGCACCCGGCCCAGGACCACCGCCCGGGGAGCCCCCGTCGCCGGGAGCTCGGTCATGCGCCCGCCAGCCACCGGCGAGGTGCCCGGATCGTCATGCCCTCGATGGCATCCTCGGACACGCCGCGCTCCCGGAGGCCGGGCAGGATCGTGCGCGGGATGAACGAGATGACGTCGGGGTTCGACTCGACATGGCGTCGCTGGTCCTCGTCGGTCAGCAGCCCCGCCCAGATCGGGTCGTCGTGCGACATCACGACCTGATCGGCATAGCCCCGCGCCGCGAGCTCGGCGAGCATGTCCATGCGCGCCTCGACCGACTGGGTGCCGTACTCCGGGAGGCGGCCGTTGGGCAGCCGGTCGAATCCCACCAGGTAGCCCCGGTCGAGCAATCCCAGGGGGTAGCCGATGTCGGTCGCGTCATCGGTGTGGCCGATGACCACCCGGCCCGGATCGACCCCGAAGCGCTCGAGCACGGCCGCCTGCTGCTCGCCCATGCGCACGCGCGCCAGCGAATGGGTGAGGATGGGCACGCCGGTGGCCACGTGGGCACGCGCCGCAGCCTCGAGGACCCGCTCCTCCATGGGCGTCAGCTCGGTCTCGCTGGCCACCTTGATGATGCCCGCGCGCACGTCCGTGCCATCCAGCCCGGTCTCGACGTCTGCCGTGAACCAGTCGGTGAGCTGCTGCGTGGTGCGTGCCGTGATGGCGAGGGAGGGGGCGAGCCACATCCCGCTCGCGGCGACGATGTGGACCCCCGAGGCCCGCGAGGCATCGACCAGCACGTCCACCTCCCGCCCGAGGTCGAAGGTGGTCGCATCCACCATCGTCCGGACCCCGTCCTCGCGGACACGGACCAGGACCTTGTGGGCACGGGCCAGGAGCGCCTCGCGGCCGCCGAACAGCGCCGGCCACGCCCGGACCACGCCGGGCGAGCCGCACACCACGTGCTCGTGCGAGAGGGTGAACCCGAGCTGGTCCGCATCGACCGGGCCGAGCACGGTCTGCACCTGGGTCATCGTCCGGTCGCCTCCGTCCAGGGTCGGGCCTCCGCGTCCACGATGGACGCGAGGCGTCCGAGGTCCGCGATGGAGCCGGCGAGCAGGGCGCGGGTCGAGGTCGCATCCGTCCCTGCGACGGCCCGGCTCCAGATGGCGCGCCCCGCGAGGAACCCCGATGCGCCGCCCCGGCAGCTCGCCGCCACGAGCTCCGGGAAACGGGCGTCCGGGACACCCGTGGAGAGCACGACCCACGGGATGCCCACGACCTGGGTCATCTCCCGGGCGAGTGCCGTCACGTCCGCGGGGGTGTCCCCGCCGTGGATGGGCACCTGGGCCTTGTACACGTCGGCACCGCGGGCGAGGATGGCGGCTGCTCCGAGCAGCTCGTCCGGGGTCGCGCGCCGCTCGCCCGGGCGCGTCCCGCCGTGGACGATCGCCTCCACCAGCGCCGGCAGACCGGCGTCGTGCGCGGCGTCAACGAACGCCGCGACGGTCGCCGCCTGGCGGGCATGGGTCTCGTCGTCCGCGCCCGCCGTCCAGGGCATCAGGAGCTTGAGCGCGGTAGCGCCGAGCTCTGGCGCGACGGTGACCGCCTCCGTGTCGAGGCCTGCGTCCTGTGCCGGGGAGCCGAGCTCCTGTCGCAGGTCGTCCGCCGCGAGGATGAGCGCCGGCCGGCCCGCGGGCCACCGGGTGATGGCCGTGCGACACAGGTAGCCGCGCTCGAGCAGGACCGCCGAGACGTGCGACTCGACCTCCTCCAGCACCAGGTCGCGGAACGCGTCCAGGTCGCCATCCCCGGATGGACGGCCCGCCGCCGCGAACATCGTCTCGAGCGAGATGCGCTGGTCGAGCGCGAGCATCGCGAAGCCCCCCGCTGGGCGTGCGAGGGCGCCGAGCGCGGGCGCGTACGCGTGGCCGGGCGAGGCGGCGGGGGACTCAGGCATCTGACCTCCAGGCGAGTGTCGGCTCCGGCGACCACGCGTCCAGCGCGGCCTCCAGCTCGGATCGGTCGGGGATGGCGCTCCGGCCATCGATGGCGCGACAGGAGAGGGCAGAGGCCACCGCGGCCTCCAGCATCGCTACGCGGATGGTGGAGCCTCTGATGAGGGCCGCGAGCAGGGCCCCGTGGTAGACATCGCCTGCCCCCAGCGTGCTGCGCACCTCGACCGGGCAGGCGGGCACCTCGAGGCGCCAGGGCGATGCTCCGCTGTCGAGGTCGCGGGTCACGCCGCCCGCGGGCCAGGCCCGGTCGGGGTCCAGGCGTCCCTGGTAGCGGGCACCCTCGTGGCCCTGTGTCGCGACGACGACCGCAGCGCCGGCATCGAGAGCACGTCCCAGCGCGGCATCCGGTTCGACCGCGCCCGTCCAGCGCCGGAGCTCCGCGAGGGATGGGACATAGAGCTGGGCAAGCGCCGGATCGAACCCGTCGAGGGGGTTGCCGCCATCGACCGCGACCGGCGTGTCGACGCCCTCCCGGCGGAGTCCGGCGACGAGCGGCCATCCGGCGTGGTCCACGTGCAGCCACCGGGCGCTCCGGCACGCCGCGATGGCATCCGCCGGCAGATCGTCGAGGACCAGGGCCGGCCCTGCGGCGAGCGCCACGAGGCTGCGCGTGGGTGGCGGCCCCATGCGGATGATGCCGCTCGACAAGGCGGATCGAGCCTCGTCCGCGCCCGCCACCAGCCACCGGGTACCGACCCCCTCGGCCGCCAGCTGCTCCCGGATCAGCCGGCCGGGCGCATCGTCGCCGACGCGCGCGACCAGCTCGACACGCGCGCCCAGCCGGGCCAGCGCCACGGCTGCCGTCGCCGCGGGACCACCGCCTGCCATCATCCCGCTGCCCGCCGGGACCCGGCCATCGGCGCCCGGCAGCTCTTCCACCACCAGGAGCAGGTCGAGCGCCGACGACCCGATGCACACCACATCCGGGCCGGCACCCAGGTCGTTGGCCGCCACCATCACCAAGATATGATGTACGGAATGATCGCTGCTCGTACAGCCGGCACGTGACCGATCCCGCCCGCACGGCCGCGACCGACGGGCACGAGCCCTGCGTCCGCTTCGAGGGCGTCGGCCGCCTCGCGCTCGGCTCGCGTCCCGTGCCCCACCCCGACGCAGGCGAGGTGCGCGTGGCGCCGCTCGCGGTGGGCATCTGCGGCACCGATGCGCGCATCCTCGAAGGCGCCTACGCGGCGCGACCCGGCACGATCCTGGGCCACGAGATCGCGGGCACCGTGGTGGAGCTGGGCGCTGGGGTCCAGGGCCTCAGCGAAGGGGATCTCGTGTCCATCGAGCCGCATCTCTATTGCGGCGCGTGTCGATATTGCCGGCTCGGCTGGGAGCACCTGTGTCCCTCCAAGCGGGCCTTCGGGGTCCACCTCGACGGTGGCATGGCCGGCTCGGTGGTGGTGCCGGCGAGGCTCGCCTACCGGGTGCCCGATGGCGTGGACCCGGTCGTCGCGTGCATGGCCGAACCCGTGGGGTGCGGCATCCACGGCATGGACCGTCTGGATCCCATGTCCGGGCTGCCGCTGCTCATCATCGGCAGCGGACCCGCCGGGCTCATGCTGCTCGCGCTCGCCCGGCGCACGGGGGTGGGTCCCATCGTGGTGCTCGAGCCGGATGCCGCGCGACGCACGGCCGCGTCCGCAAGTGGGGCGGACCTGGTGCTCGACCCCGGCGACGAGGGCTGGCGGGATGCCGCGCTGGCGGCGACGGGCGGCCACGGGTTCGACCAGGTCATCGAGGCGGCCGGCAGCGCGACGGGGCTGGCCACGGCCATCGAGCTCGCGGCCCGGCATGGCCGGATCCTGGTGTATGGCGTCGCCCATCCCGATGCCATCACCCCGGTGCGGGCCAACGACATCTATGCGCGCGAGCTGACCATCCTGGGCGCCGCGCTCAACCCGTATACCCACGCTCGGGCGGTCGAGCTCGTGGGTGACCTCGGCCTCGACCGCCTCGAACCGGGCCGCTACCCGCTCGAGGCGTTCGCGGACGCCTTCGAGGCGCAGCGGGAGCGCCGTCACCTCAAGGTCGTCCTGACGCCGAACCCGTGAGCGGCTCAGGAGCCGCGGAAGTAGCGCGCCACCTCGGGCAGCAGCACCCGTTCGCGCCCCAATGCCTGCATCCGTCCGCGGTACTCGCGGACGGTGCTCACGACCGTGTCGAGGTCACGGCTCCTGACCGCCTCGTAGCGCGCGACGGCCATGTCCCGGAGCAGGTCCCAGCTCTCCTCGAAGGGGAACACGAGGGCGGCGTCATAGCGCCGGCCCACGGGACCCAGCACCTGGTGGATGAGCGCCAGCAGGCGCGGGTAGCCGGTGCATGCGAAGAGCCGCTCATGGATCTCACCCGCCAGCTCCGAGAACCGCCGGCGTTCGCGGGCCTTGCGGGCTCGCTTGAGCTGGTCCACGACCTTGCCGATGGCCGCCAGCTCCTGCTTCGTGATGCGCTCGATGACCATCGGATAGGCGGGCATCTCGAGGGCATCCACGAGATAGCCCTGCTCCTCGGACTCGTTCATGGACAGCCAGCGCACGCTCGCGCCACGATAGGGCGTGGACTCCACGAGGCCATCCGCCTCGAGCAGCGCGAGCGCCTCGCGGACGGGGGTCTTGGATACGCCCAGGCGCCCCGCGAGGTCGCTCTCCACGAGCCGCTCCCCGGGCGGCAGCTCCAGCGCCACGATCATCTCGAGCAGCGCGTCGTAGACCGCGAGCTTGTAGGTCCGCAGGTCGAGGCGCGAGATCACCGTGCTGCCGTCCGATGCGGCGAGCGCCATCGCCGCCGTGGACGCGCTCCCGCCGCGCTGTCGTCGACCCTCAGCCATGGTGCCCTCCGGGTCCGGCCGTTCCGGCCGCCATCGCGGGATGATAGTCGCGAGACGGTTCCGGATATCGCAAGATATGGTATATGACCAGTCAGCCAATGCCGGACCATGGGGAAGCCGGCTCGATCGGACCCCGGAGCGAGATGGATGCCCTCACCAGCGCCTGACCTGCCGGTCGGACCGGCCCTCTTCCGACTCGATGGGCGGGTCGCCGTCATCACGGGTGCCGGCGGCGCGTTCGGTCGCGCGACCGCGCTCGGGTTCGTCCGGGCCGGCGCCCGGGTGGTGCTCACGGACATCGACGCCGCCGCGCTCGAGGAGACCCGCCGCCTCGTCGCCGACGAGGGGGAGAGCCAGGCGCTCGCGGGCGACTCCTCGGACGAGGCATTCGTGGACGCGAGCTTCGCGGCAGCGGATCGCGCGTGGGGTCGCCTCGACGTGCTCGTCAACAACGCGGGCATCAACCCACAGCAGTCGGCGAGCGAGGACTACCCGCTCGACGTCTGGGAGCGCGTCCTGCGCACCAACCTGACGGGCTACCTGCTACACGCCAAGGCGGCTGCGAAGCTGATGGACCGCGATGGCCGGGGCGGCAGCATCGTGATGGTCAGCTCCATCTCGGGAGCGTCGGCGCTGGGCCGAGGCAACCTCGCGTTCGGCGTCAGCAAGGCAGGCGTGGACCAGCTGACCCGCGAGCTGGCGGTCGAGTGGGCACCGCGCGGCATCCGGGTCAACTCCATCCAGCCCTGCCAGTTCCTCAACGCCGGCCTGCGCGGCCTCGTCGCGGACCCGGCGCGCAGGCGGACCGTCGATCGGATGATCGGCGGCATCCCGATGGGCCGCATGGGCGAGCCCGAGGAGGTGGTCGGGCCGATCCTGTTCCTGGCCTCGCCGGCCAGCTCGATGGTCACCGGGGTCAACCTCCCCGTGGACGGCGGCAACCTCGCCTTCAACGCGGGCGGCAGCCTGCCCGAGATGAAGGCGACGTGGTGATGACACCGACGACGTATGACCCGGCGCCTCGGCCCGAGCGCCATCAGGAGGGACCCCGATGACCCGACCGCCGTACCTGGTGCTGGACTCGAACGACATCGAGCCGTTCACGCATCCCGATGAGCCGGGGTACCACTCCCAGCACGTCCTGGGCCGCGAGATCACCGGTGGCCACGACCTGCTGCTCAACCGCGGGACCGTGGACCCGGAATACGACCTCGGCGGCGGCAACCACCCCGACAACGACGAGATCTACTACGCGGTCTCGGGCGAGGCCCTCGTGGACCTCGGGGGGCATCCCGACTCGGGCGAGGGGCATACCACCTTCACGCTGCGCGAGGGGGGCGTGGTGTTCGTCCCTGCGGGGACCTTCCACCGGCTCCGCAACCGGACGTCGCGGGAGTTCGTGCTGCTCACCATCTGGCCGCAACCGGCCATCCGGGGTGCCAATGGCATCCATGACGCGCGCCTCGACACGTGGGGCACCGGCCTCAAGCTCCGCGAGGGCTGTGGCATCCGACCCGTCGCCGACGGCGGTCGCGTGGTCACCCCCGAGCACGACCCACTGGTGACCACCCCCTGACCCCGCGTCGCCTGGCCCGCCCGGGGGGATGGGGTCAGGCGACGCGCGGGTCCAACACCGACTTGAGCCCGGTCCGGGTGGCCATCCGGTCGAACGCGACCTGCCAGTCACGCAGCGGCAGCACGATGCTCACCAGCGGCGCGAGATCGACCGCTCGGGCCTCCACGAGCCGCACCGCTCGCGCCCACGAGGCCGGTGACTGCCCGAAGCCGGCGCGCACCCGGATCTCCTTGGTGACGACGAGCCCGAACGGGATGCTCACGTCCCCTGACAGCAGCCCCACCTGGATATGGGTGCCACCCGGCCGCACGACACGCAGGGCCGTGGACACCGCCGCGCCCACCCCGGCGCACTCGACCACGACATCCACCGACCGCGCCGCGCCCCACGCCTCGAGCGTCTGGGCACCCTCGGGCGCGTCCACGACCAGGGTCTCGAGCCCCAACGAGCGGGCGACCCCGAGTCGCTCCTCGTCCGCGGTCGTGCCGCCCAGGGTCACGTGGGCACCTGCGGCCCGTGCCACCTGGGCCGCCAGGATGCCGATGGGTCCGGCACCCAGGACGAGGACCCTGTCGCCGGTGTCGATGACCGCGGGATCGGACAGCGAGTTGCAGCAGCACGCGAGGGGTTCCATGAGCGAGGCGGCGTGGTCGTCGAGCCACTCGGGCAGCCGGTGGAGCAGGCGTGCCGGCACGATCATCGACT
>JBEVIK010000151.1:0-5876 GCA_040510715.1 Candidatus Limnocylindrales bacterium | reverse complement strand
GGGCTTCCGGCGTCTCGGCTTCAAGGGCTACGCCGGCAAGTTCTTCCCGTTCTACGAGTTCAAGCAGGGCATCGGCGCGGGCCTCATCGCGCTGTTCGTGGGCCTCGTCGAGCTGATGCTCGAGTTCGTCAAGCCACTGACGCTGTCGATGCGACTCTTCGGCAACATCTACGGCGGCGAGGTGGCCCTGGGGGTCGTCACGGCCATCACGGTCGCGGTCATCCCGGTCGCGTTGTACGGCCTCGAGGTGATGCTCAACTTCGTCCAGGCGCTCATCTTCAGCACCCTCGCGCTCATGTTCACCATCGCGGCCATCGAGTCCCACCACCACGAGGAGGGTGAGCTGGGTCACGAGGGCATGGAGGCGGTGCACGACGCGACCCATCCACTTCCCGCAGCGGCCCACTAGCCGCACTTCCACCCACGGCCACAGGCAACGGGCGCAGCCCGGTATCACCCCCAAGGAGGGACAGTCAGGACATGGACACACTCGGTGCGGGTATCGCCGCGCTCGGCGTCATCGGACCGGGCATCGGCATCGGAATCCTGGGTGGGCTGGCGGCTAGCGCCATCGGCCGCAACCCCGATGCCGCCGGGCAGATCCGCGGCCTCGCCATCATCCTCGCCGCGTTCGCGGAAGGCCTTGGCGTGCTCGCGGTCGTCGTCGGCCTGCTGGCGATCTTCCTCGCCTAGTCGAGAGGGGACGAGGGTCGGATGATGGACCTCTTCGCGGTCGCCGATGGCGTCGCCCGGGACGTCCTCGTGTACGCCGCCGAGGCCGCGCACGAGGAGACCGGGTTCCAGATCAACCTGTTCTGGATCATCGTCAGCGCCCTCAACTTCCTCGTCTTCTTCATCGCCGCCTGGCAGCTGGCGCTCAAGCCGGTGGTCAGGCAGCTGCACGCGCGTCGCGAGCGCATCGAGCAGGGACTCCGGGACGCCGACGCGGCCCGCACCGAGCGCGAAGCGGCCCAGGAGCAGCGCCAGGTCATCCTGACCGAGGCTCGACGGGAGGCCAACGACATCATCGCCCGCGCCCAGCGGACGGCCGATGAGGCCCGCGACCAGGGTGTCGCGGAGACGCGCTCGGAGATCGAGCGACTGCGCGCGCAAGCGGTGAGCGAGATCGACGCGGAGCGACTGCGCGCGCTCGGCGAGGTCCGTGCCCAGGTCGCCGACCTGGCGCTCCAGGCCGCCGGCCGCGTGGTCGGCGAGACCATGAACAGCGACCGGGAGCGCAGGCTCGTCAACGACTTCCTGGTCCAGGTCGCCGGACCGGGACCTGAAGCCGCGGAGCGCAACTAGCTCCATGGCCACCCTGCGGAGCACCGCCCGACGGTATGCCGAGGCCGCCCTCTCGCTCGCCCAGCGGGATGACAGCCTGGGCGCCTGGGTCGCCGCCCTCGAGACCGCGTCGGGCAGGCTCTCCGATGCGCAGGTGATGCGTGTCCTGGGCGACCCCGCGGTCGCGTTCGAGGACCGACGCCGCGTCGCCGAGGCCATCCTGGGCGACTCCGTCACGGGCGACCCGCGCAACCTCGTGCTGCTGCTCGTGCGACGGGGCCGGATCGAGCTGCTGCCACGCGTCGCCGCCGAGCTGCGACGCATGTGGGAGCAGCGCCAGGGCATCGTGCGGGCCGTCGTGACCAGCGCCGCGCCGCTCTCCGACGCGGAGCGCGACGCGGTCCGTGACAAGCTCGCCGCGATGACCGGCGACACGGTCGAGATCGAGACCCAGGTCGACCCGTCGCTCCTGGGCGGTGTCCTCGTGCGCATGGGCGACCGGCTCATCGACGGCAGCGTCCGGGGGCGCCTCGAGCGCCTGCGCGCCAGGCTCACGTCGGGCGTCATCTGACCACCACCACGACCAACCGCTGACACCCAGGCACCACCGCCACCCAAGGGGATCCCACCGATGGCCATCCGCTCCGACGACATCACCGAGATCATCAGGTCCGCCATCGAGGGCTTCGACGGCGGCGTCGAGAACCGCTCCGTGGGCACGGTCGTTGCGGTCGGCGACGGCATCGCCACCATCTACGGCCTCGACGGCGCGCTCGCGTCCGAGCTGCTCGAGTTCCCCAACGGCGTCCGGGGGATGGCGCTCAACCTCGAGGAGGAGACCGTCGGCGCGGTGATCCTGGGCGACTACACCCAGATCCGCGAGGGCGACACCGTCAAGACCACGGGCACCATCGTGGAAGTGCCGGTGGGCGTGGCGCTGGTGGGCCGGGTGGTCGATCCGCTGGGGCGCCCGATCGATGACAAGGGGCCCATCGCGGCGACCGCCAGTCGACCCGTCGAGCGCGTGGCGCCGGGTGTCATCACCCGCAAGTCGGTGGACACGCCGGTGCAGACCGGCATCAAGGCCATCGATGCGCTCATCCCCATCGGTCGCGGCCAGCGGGAGCTCATCATCGGCGACCGCCAGACGGGCAAGACCGCGGTGGCCATCGACACGATCATCAACCAGAAGGGCAAGGGCGTCATCTGCGTCTACGTCGCCATCGGGCAGAAGCTGTCCACGGTGGCGAAGGTGGTCGCGGTGCTCGAGCAGCACGGCGCGATGGCGCACACCATCGTGGTGGTCGCCGGCGCGGAGGATCCCGCCCCGCTCCAGTACCTCGCTCCGTACGCCGGCGCGGCGATGGGCGAGGAGGTCATGGAGAACGGCGTCGAGATCGACGGCACGCTCATCAAGGATGCCCTGTGCGTCTATGACGACCTGACCAAGCACGCCTGGGCGTACCGCGAGATGTCGCTGCTGCTGCGCCGGCCACCCGGCCGCGAGGCGTATCCCGGCGACGTGTTCTATCTCCACAGCCGGCTCCTCGAGCGTGCTGCGCGCCTCAACGACGAGAACGGCGGCGGCTCCCTCACGGCCCTGCCCCTCATCGAGACGCAGGCTGGCGACGTGTCGGCGTACATCCCGACCAACGTCATCTCCATCACCGACGGCCAGCTGTTCCTCGAGACGGACCTGTTCAACGCCGGCCAGCGCCCCGCGCTCAACGTGGGCATCTCGGTGTCCCGCGTGGGATCGGCCGCCCAGACCAAGGCGATGCGCAAGGTGGCCGGCCCGCTCAAGCTGGACCTCGCCCAGTACCGCGAGCTCGCCGCGTTCGCGCAGTTCGCCTCGGACCTCGACAAGGCCACCCGCGACCAGCTGACCCGGGGCGAGAAGATCTCCGAGGTCACCAAGCAGCCGCAGTACCAGCCGCTCGCCGTGGAGAAGCAGGTCGCCATCCTGTGGGTGGTCACCAACGGCTACCTCGACGACGTGCCCACGGCGCGCATCAAGGACTTCGAGCAGCGCTTCTACCGGTTCCTCGAGTCGGAGCGCCCCGACATCCTGACCACGCTCGCCGCCAAGCCCGAGCTCAACGACGAGATCGTCGGCGCGCTCAAGTCGGCGGCGGTCGATTTCAAGGAGACGTTCACCGCCTGACGGCGGACCCGGCCTCCAGGGGCCACGCGCCCTTCCCGCCGGGACACACACAGGAGGCACCGACCCGTTCGTGCCCAGCCAGCGCGAGATCCGACGCCGCATCGGCTCGGTCAAGAACATCAAGCAGATCACCCGCGCGATGCAGTTCGTGGCCGCGTCCAAGCTCAAGCGCGCCCAGGACGCGACCCTCCAGTCGCGTCCCTACCAGGAGAAGCTGGACGAGGTCCTCGCGGATGTCGCGTCCGTGCTGTCGGCCGAGGAGCACCCGCTCCTCGCGCGCCAGGAGGGCGGCACCCGGCTCATCATCCTGTTCACCACGGACCGGGGCCTCGCGGGGTCGCTCAACACCAACACGGTGCGCTACGCGGCGCGGGTCATCACCGAGAGCACCGGCGACCTCAAGGTCGTGACCGTGGGCCGCAAGGGCAACGTCGCGATGCGCCGCGCGGGCGTGCCCGTGGCGGCCGCGTTCGAGGGCTACGGCGACCGGCCCACGTTCGCCGACGTCCTGCCGCTCGCACGCCTCGTGACCGACGACTTCCTCGCGGGCACCTACTCGCGCGTGGACCTCATCCACCCGACGTTCGTGTCCACCCTCGTCCAGCGGCCCGCGCTCCAGCCGCTGCTGCCCATCGAGCCGTCCGAGGACACCGAGGGCATCCCCGGCAACCAGTTCATCTTCGAGCCCAGCCCCGGGGCGGTGTTGCAGCAGCTGTTGCCGCGGTACGTCGCGACCCGCCTGTTCCAGGCGGTCCTGGAGCTCACCGCGAGCGAGTGGTCGGCCAAGATGGTCGCGATGCGCTCCGCGACGGACAATGCCCAGGAGCTCATCGAGGATCTCACGCTGACCTACAACAAGGTCCGCCAGGCCAACATCACCCGCGAGATGATCGAGATCGCCACCGGCGCCAGCTCGTCCTGACGCGCACCCGACACGGAGGAACCACAGCCATGGCTGTCGCCGAAGCACCCGCAGCGTCCGTCGGACGCGTCATCGCCATCACCGGTCCGGTCGTGGACATCGAGTTCCCGGCGGGGCAGCTCCCGGCCATCTTCAACGCGGTCGTCCTGCGCTCGCCGACCGGCGATGTGACGTGCGAGGTCCAGCAGCACCTCGGCAACAACTGGGTGCGCACCGTGGCCATGACCGCCACGGATGGCCTCGCGCGTGGCATCGACGCCGTGGACACCGGCGGGCCCATCTCGGTCCCGGTGGGCCCCAACACGCTCGGACGCGTGTTCAACGTGCTGGGCGAGCCGATCGACGGACAGGCACCCGTCGAGTCCGAGGCCCGCTACCCGATCCACCGCGAGGCGCCGTCGTTCGAGGACCAGACCACCACGGTCGAGGTGTTCGAGACCGGCATCAAGGTCATCGACCTCATCGCGCCGTTCGCCAAGGGCGGCAAGGTGGGCATCTTCGGTGGCGCCGGTGTGGGCAAGACGGTCATCATCCAGGAGCTCATCCGGAACGTGGCCCAGGAGCACGGTGGCTACTCCGTGTTCGCGGGCGTAGGCGAGCGCTCCCGTGAGGGCAACGACCTGCTCCACGAGATGATCGAGTCGGGCGTCATCTCCAAGACCGTGATGGCCTTCGGCCAGATGAACGAGCCCCCCGGTGCCCGGCTGCGCGTGGCGCTCACCGGGCTCACGTTCGCGGAGTTCTTCCGCGACGAGGGACGGGACGTGCTCCTGTTCATCGACAACATCTTCCGCTTCACCCAGGCGGGCTCCGAGGTCTCGGCGCTGCTGGGCCGGATGCCCTCGGCGGTGGGCTACCAGCCCAACCTCGCGACCGAGATGGCCAGCCTCCAGGAGCGCATCACCTCCACCAAGACGGGCTCCATCACCTCGCTCCAGGCGGTCTACGTCCCCGCGGACGACTACACCGACCCGGCACCCGCGACCGCGTTCGGGCACCTCGACTCGACCATCCGCCTCGAGCGGTACCTGACCGAGCTGGGCATCTACCCCGCGGTGGACCCGCTCACCTCGACCTCGCGCGTGCTCGATCCGCTCGTCGTCGGCCAGGAGCACTACGAGGTCGCCCAGGAGGTCAAGCGGATCCTCCAGCGCTACCGGGACCTCCAGGACATCATCGCCATCCTGGGCATCGACGAGCTGTCCGAGGAGGACAAGGCGGTCGTGGCCCGCGCACGGCGCCTCCAGCGGTTCATGAGCCAGCCGTTCTTCGTGGCCGAGGTGTTCACGGGCCGCGCTGGCCGCTATGTGCCCATCAAGGACACGGTCGCGTCGTTCCGGGAGATCCTCGACGGCAAGGCGGACGACCTGCCGGAGCAGGCCTTCTTCCTCGCGGGGACCCTCGACGAGGTCCGCGAGAACGCCGCGAAGCTGGCTGCCTGACGATGCCCGTCCACCTCGAGATCGTCACGCCCGAGCGGCTCGCCTTCGAGGGCGATGTCGATGC
>JBEVIK010000150.1:0-9334 GCA_040510715.1 Candidatus Limnocylindrales bacterium | reverse complement strand
ACCAGCGGCCTCCGGCCCATCCGCATCGCCGTCCAGGTCCAGCCACAGCACACGCCATACGCGCAGCTACGGGACGTGGTGCGCGCGTCGGAAGACCTGGGCGTCGACATCGTCTACAACTGGGATCATTTCTTCCCGCTCGGAGGTGATCCCAACGGCCTGCACTTCGAGTGCTGGACGATGCTCGGATCGATGGCGGAGATGACCAGCCGGGTCGAGATCGGTGCCCTGGTCACCTGCAACAGCTACCGCAATCCGGAGCTGCTGGGTGACATGGCGCGGACCGTCGACCACATCAGTGGCGGACGGCTGATCCTGGGCATCGGCTCGGGCTGGTTCCAGAAGGACTACGACCAGTTCGGCTACGAGTTCGGCACGGCACCGTCCCGGCTCCGGCAGCTCGACGCGGACCTGCCGCGAACCATCGCCCGGATGGCGCATGGCAACCCGCCGCCGAACCGGCGCATCCCGGTGCTCATCGGTGGAGGCGGCGAGCGGGTGACTCTGCGCATCACGGCCGAGCACGCCGACATCTGGCACGGCTTCGGATCCGCGCAGACGCTCCGGCACAAGAACAGCGTTCTGGACGAATGGTGTCGTCGGCTTGATCGCGATCCAGAGACCATCGAACGCTCCGCCGGAGTGGGGTCGGAGGACGTCAGCAGGGGAGATGACCTCGTGGCGGCGGGGGTCACCCAGATGACCATCGGGATGTCCGGGCGCACCTTCCAGCCCGATGCCATCCGGCGCTGGGTCGCCTGGCGCGACGAGCGCAACGCCGACCGGGGCTAGCTCGCTGCCGCGATCCCAGAGATCCGCGTTCGTGAGTCCGGCACTCGTCGGGCGTGGGCCTATGGCGCCACGGCGCTCGGGGACGCCAGCGTCTCAAGCCGCTCTACGCGCACGGAGTCGACGATCGCGAGGAGCTCCTCCCGCCTCGGACCGGCTTCATCTATGGCGCGGTCATCCTGGTGTCCGTCGCCATCCACGCCGTGCTGCAGCGCCGCTTCCAGCGCTGACGCCTTCAGCGGGGGGTGATCTCGATGAGCGGCGAGGATCCGACCATGAGCGGGAGTGGCGTCCGCCACAGCCGCGCGATCGGCGCGAGCAGCGCCTCTCGCTCCACCGGATCGGTCACGACACGCGCCCGGCTGGGGACATCCACGGCCGGCTGGCGCAGGTGGAGCGTCAGGCTGGGGTCCGCGTTCAGGTTCGCGATCCAGCCGCGCGGGAAGCCGGGCTTGCCGGAGACGAGCAGCCGGCCGTCGATGCTGTGGAGCATGATCTCGATGCGTCGCGGCTGGCCACTCCTGCGCCCCGTGGTCGTGATGTCGATGGTCTGGCTGTGTCCGAGTGCCTCGACCACGTCCGGTGCGAGGGCGGTCATGCCGCCACCTCCACGGTCCGCTCGTCGGTGCCTCGCACCAGCGCGACGCTGAGCGCTCCCTCGCCGGCGAGCGCCTCGAACAGGTCATCCGCGTCCCGGACGGGATGGCCCCCGATGCCGACGATGAGGTCCCCCTGGGCGATCCCGGCGTTCGCGGCCGGGGACCCGTCCTCGACCGACATCACCAGCGCGCCGTCTCGTTCCGGCAGGCCCACCGCCCGCCGCATCCGTCGCGCCGCATGCGCTGGTGCAAGGCCCACGCCCAGCCGGCGCCGCTTCGGGGAGTCGCCGCGTCCGAGCGCGGCCAGCCGCTCCGCGAGACCCGCGCCCGCGGGCAGCGCGAGATAGAAGCCGTTGTCGAGGCGATTGGTGTTGAGGCCGATGAGCGTCCCGTCGAGACCGACCACGGGACCGCCCGACGAGCCCGGCGCGGCTGGGGCGGTGTGCTCGATGGCGCCGCTGACGCGACGTCCGCGTGGCCCCCGGAACGCCCGGTCGGTGGAGCTCACGAAGCCCAGCGTGGCCCGGATGCCACCGTCCGAGGCGCGGCCGAGGGAGATCACGGGGGTGCCGATGGATGGGTCCGCCGAGCTCCCGAGCGCGAGCGCCGGTGCGTCCCCGGTCGGCACCTCCAGCACCGCGACGTCCCCGTCCGCGTCCACGCCCACGAGGCGGGCCTCGCTCGTGGCGCCGCCGATGAGCACGGTCGCCCCGTCGTCGCCCACGTTGTGGGCATTGGTGACCACCCGGTCCTGCGCGATGACGACGCCACATCCGCCGCGCCAGCGCTCCCCGATGCCCACCACGGATGGCCCGACGCGCTCGGCCACCGAGCCGATAGCGGACCCCAGCTCCTCGATCCCTGTCATCTCGTTCCCGACCTCCATGCCGCACGCCGTGACCCGGTGGCGCTTGTGACTTGCGACTTGCAAGTTACTCCGAGGTCGCGGCGCGGTCAAGCCCGGATGGCCTACGATCGGTGCATGGCCCGGTCCGCTCCCGTCGATCCGCTCGCGGCCGCGCTCGACCGCGTCGGTGATCGCTGGAGCCTGCTGCTCATCGAGGCGCTCCTCGCGGGACCGCGCCGGTACAGCGATCTCGCCGAAGCGGTGACCGGCATCGCGCCCAACATCCTCGCGGACCGGCTCCGACGCCTGGAAGGGGAGGGCGTCGTGCGCGCGACGCCCTACCAGGACCGCCCCCGTCGCCTGAGCTACGCGCTCACGGCCGAGGGCATGGAGCTGGCGGGAGCGCTGCGGCTCCTCGCCGACTGGGGTGCGCGGGGATCCGTGCACGCCGAGCCGATGCGGCATGCCGCGTGCGGCACGCCGCTCGAGGCCCGGCTCTGGTGCCCCACCTGTGCCCGGGACATCGAGCCACCGGATGCCGATGGGCTGCGGTTCCTATGACGGGTCGTCCGTGACGGTGACGAAGCCCACCATCCCGTAGCGCTCGTGGCCCGGCAGGTGACACACGTAGCGGTAGGTGCCGGGTCTCGAGAACGTGACCGTGGTGTGGACCCTGGACAGGGCACCCACGCTCCGCTCGCTCGGGCGTTCCGCGTGATACGGCTCGGTCCCCGTGCGATGCCGCCGGTGGGTGAGGTCATCGCCCACGATCCACTCGTGGTCGATGGGGTCCTCGTTGGCGAGGATGAACGTGACCGGGACGCCCGCGGGCACGCTGACCGAGGCGGGCAGGAAGTGCGAGTAGCGCATCGTGATGGTCACGGTCGGGCCCACGGGCATCGCCGAGGCGGTCACGAGGACCACCCCGACGATGGCGAGCGGCAGGAGCAGCGCTCGCAGCAGGCGCATCTCAGGCGGGCGCCAGCGGGTCCGTGCCGGTGCCGTGCGGGACCCGGCGACCCCGCCGGACCCATGCGCCGGCGCCGCCCACCACGGCGATCACGAGGAGCACACCCGCGAGCCACGTGGCCGCGTCACCCGAGACGCCCGCGGTCGCCACCACCGCGTCGCCGGCGGCGCTCGAGGCGGGCGGCTCCAGGCCCGCCGCCACCCGCGATGGCCCGGCCACGCCCGTGGCGTCCACGGCGAGGTCGTAGCGCAGGTCACCAGCCGCCGTGTCGACGGTGAGCTTCATGAGCCAGGCACGCTCGGGCACCCACTCCATGCCCCGGTCGGAGCGCAGGTCATCGAGCAGGGAGGTGCTCGCGGGCGCCGTGTGACGCAGCTCGAGACCGGAGCTGTCGGTCGCCGCGGGCAGGATCCTGGGCACGCGGTCGGTCAGCAGGTAGACATCGGCGTCCACCCGCTCCTCGGCGCCCTTGCCCAGCGACAGGATGCGCAGTGGCACCCAGGGCTGGTCGGTGGGGATGGTGATGTGGACCGGCGTGCCATCGCCGATGGCCTGGCCGCGCTCGGCCGCGGCATCCGCGTCGAAGGCCGCCGCGAGGAAGATGGGCGAGCGCTCGGCGTAGAAGTCCAGCACCTCGGGGGCATCGGGCGGCAGGCGGAACCCGTGCTCGATGGCCCACTGGCCGACCTCGTCGCCACCGCCCTTGAGCACGGTGATGTCGAGGGCATCGACCGTGGTCTCGAGGATGATCTCGACACCGTCGCCTGCCGCCTCGGCAGCGGGCACGCGGGAGAAGAAGACCTCGTCGGGGACCGGGTCGGTCTCGCGGATGAGCCGCTGGAGCGTCCAGTCGCCGCCCTTCTCGACCGACGTCGGGATGCCGGGCAGGGGGGGGATGGAGCCGAATGCGCCGCCACCGCCCGCGAACGCGAACGCGGTGACGTAGTGCTCCACCCCGGCATGGAAGCCCACGAACGTGGTGGTGCGCAGCAGGTTGACGGCGCCATTGGGACCGATGAGCCCGCCGCACGCCGCGGCGGGTGCGACCGCGAGGGCGGTCGCCAGGAGGGAGGCGGCCACCGCCGCCGGGACACGTCGCATCCGGTGTACCTCCGTCGCGGCCGACCCGGGAGGCCGGCGTTGGGGCTCCCTGACGCCCGCGACGACCCGCTGGTTCCCCGGCCCTCAGGCCCGATCGGTCGTGGAGGTCTCTTGCTCGCTCGAGCGGTGCTCCACCTCGGCCTCGAGCTCCGCGATCTTCTCCTGTGCCTTGTCGGCCTTGGCGCGCGCCTCCTGGGCCTCCTGCTCGGCGGCCTCGACGATGGCCTGCTGGCCGACCCGCTCGCCGCCCTCCGACGGCAGCAGTGGCCGGTCCTCGTGTGCCCCGCCCTTGGAGCGGGGCTTGACCGGACGGCCCTTGAGCTCAGCCTCCAGCTCCTCGATGCGGTCGCGCGCCTCCTCGAGGTCGGAGCGCGCCTGGGCGGCTTCCTCCTCGGCGGCTTCGAGGATGGCGTCCTGGCCGACCTTCTCGCCACCCTCCGAGGGCAGCAGCGGGCGGTCGCGCGCGGCGTCGATGGCGGCCGGCGGCCGGACCTGGTCGAGCCATGCGTTGAACAGCGTCACGAACACTGCCAGCACGGGTACCCCGAACACGCCGCCCAGGGCACCCGCGACCTGCGCGCCCACGAACACCGCGGCGAGCACGAGGATGGGGTTCATGCCCACGGCGGATCCCAGCACCCGGGGCGAGATCACGTTCTGGATGACCAGCAGGCCCACGACGAGGCAGATGGTGACCGGGAGCAGGCTGGTGGGCGCGAACACGAGGGAGGTCAGGAACAGCGGCGCCCACGAGATGAGCTGGCCGAAGTAGGGGATCGACTGGAGTGCCGCGGTGACCACCGCGATGAGCGCCACGAAGGGCACCCCGAAGATGAACGCGATGATGCCCACCACCACGCCGTAGAGCGCCGCGATGCCGAACTGGCCGCGCACGAAGCCACCGAAGGAGCGAGTCGTGGCTGCCGCGATGTCATCCCACAGGGTCTCGCGGCCGGGCGGCACGAGCCGCTGGCCGAAGCGCAGGAAGCGACCCTTGTTCGCGACCATGACCACCGCGATGAAGATGATCGCGGTCCCCTGGGTGAACAGCAGGATGCCTCCGGCGAGGATGTCGTCGAGGATGCCCTGGCCGCTCGTCTGCAGCTGGGTGATGGCGCCTTGCACGGCACCCTGGAGGTCGACCTGGAGGCCCCAGCTCGTGATCTGCTTCTGGAGCGGCGTGATGAGCCGCTCGACCGCTTCGTCCACGGTGTCCGTGTCGCCCAGGATGTTGACCAGGGACGACAGCACGGAGCTCGCGATGAGCACCAGGCTCACGAGGAGCAGGATGACGATGACGATGAACACCAACGCCGCCAGGAGCCCGCGCGGGAGCGTCGGGACCTTCTCCAGGATCCAGGACACGATGGCGTCGAGCAGGAACGCCAGGATCCACGCCACGAAGAACATGGCGATGATGGAGAAGAACGGCCGGATGACCTCGGCGAACAGGAGCAGGGTGCCGAGGCCGACGAGGAGCGGCAGCAGCAGCACGCCCCAGTGCACCGCCTGGCGTTCGACGTGGGTCAGTCGCATGTCCTGCGCACGGTAACAGCCGGCGATAGCGCGGAGGCAGCACGCGACCCGCACCGCGTGTCGTGCGCATCGCAGCGTCCCCGTGTATGGTTCGCCATGTGCGAAATGTTCGTCCCGACCGAATGGTCGACCGGGAGCGCCTGACGATGCGCATCCTCGACTCGTTCGAGCGCCTCGTCCAGCTGACCAGCGAGACCCACACCGATGACCTGCTTGCGGTGGACATCACGATGCAGCAGGCCAAGGCCCTCCACGTCATCGCGGCGGAACCGGGCATCGGTGTGACCGCGCTCGCGACCCGGCTGGGTGTCGGTCTCTCGACCACCAGTGGCAGCATCGACCGGCTGGCGGAGATCGGCCTCATCGACCGTCGCCACGACGACCACGACCGGCGTCACGTGATGCTCACACTCACTGACGAGGGACGCGCGGTCGTGGACAGGTTTCGCGACGTCGGCGTGGGCATCCTCCGGGAGCACCTGCCGCACCTTCGACCGGCCGAGCTGGCCGGCCTCCAGACAGGACTCGACGGCCTCCTGCGCGTGATGGGCGCGCGGACGTCCGGCCATCAGCCCATCCCAGCCCTAGGAGCCCACGACACGCCATGATCAGGATCACCCAGGCGGCGCTGCGCTACAAGAGCGTGACGCTGCTCATCGCCGCCGGCCTGTTCATCGCGGGCCTCGTCTCGTGGGGCAGCCTCAAGCAGGAGCTGCTGCCGGATATCCGGCTGCCCATCGTGACCGTCATCTCCACGATGCCCGGGTCCAGCGCCGAGGACGTGGCGACCCAGGTGTCGGAGCCCATCGAACGCTCGCTCGCCAACCTGCCGGGTCTCGAGCAGCTCCAGTCCACATCGGCCAACTCGCTGTCGCTCGTGCTCGCCCAGTTCGAGTTCGGCACCGACATCGACGCGACCCTCGATCTCATCGACCAGCAGCTGGCCACGGCGACCCTGCCCCAGGGCACCGACCCGCAGGTGCGCGCGCTCGACATCAACGAGACCCCGGTCGTCATCGCGAGCATCGGCGCGGGCGAGGGTGGCGACCCGGTCGCCGCGGCAGAGCTCGCGCGGACCGTGGTCCAGCCCGAGGTCCTCGCCGTGGACGGTGTCACGTCGGCCGACCTCACGGGCGGACCCACCGAGGTCGTCCGGATCACCCTGCGACCCGCCGACATGGCCCGCACCGGCATCGGCATCGACCGCGTCACCGGCGCCATCCAGGCCAACATGGTGACCATCCCCTCGGGCACGCTCACCGCGGATGGCCTCCAGCTGCCAGTGACCACGCTCGCGTCGTTCGGCTCGCTCGAGGCGCTCCAGTCGCTCGTCGTGGGCGCGACCCAGGCGACCCCGCCGGTCCCGGTGACGCTCGGCGAGATCGCGGATGTGACGATCGAGCCGGTCCAGCTCTCGGGCTATGCGCGGACGGACGGCCAGCCGTCGCTCACGCTCACGGTGTCCAAGGCGTCGGGCGCCAACACGGTCCTCGTCGCGGATGGCGTCGAGGCCGTGTTCGCGGACATCGAGGCGCGGTATCCGGACCAGATCCGCATCGACACCATCCAGGACCTCTCGGTGTTCATCAAGGAGTCCAGCGACGGCCTCGTCCGCGAGGGCCTCCTGGGCGCGGCCTTCGCGGTCCTGACCATCTTCCTGTTCCTGCTCAGCCTGCGCTCCACGCTCGTGGCCGCGGTGAGCATCCCCCTGTCCATCCTCACGGCCATCACCCTCTTCGGGGTCGCCGGGCTGACCATCAACATCATCACCCTCGGCGGACTCGCGGTGGCCGTCGGTCGCGTCGTGGACGACGCCATCGTGGTGCTCGAGAACATCTTCCGGCACCGCGGCCGGGGCGAGGACATCACGACCGCGGTCCTGGGCGGCACGAAGGAGGTCGCGGCGGCCATCACGAGCAGCACCATCACCACGGTCATGGTGTTCCTGCCCAGCGGGTTCGTGGGTGGCATCGTCAGCCAGTTCTTCCTGCCTTTCGGGCTTGCGGTCACGTTCGCGCTGCTCGCATCGCTGGGCGTGGCGCTCACGGTGGTGCCGGTGCTCGCCTGGTTCTTCGTGCGCAAGGTGCACATCAAGCTGGGTCCGGACGGCGAGCTGCCCGAGACCATCTGGCAGCGCCTCTACACGCCCATCCTCACCACTGCCATCCGCAGCCGGCTCACCCGGTGGGCGACCGTGGGTATCGCGTTCGTGCTATTCCTCGGCTCGCTGGCGCTGGTGCCGCTGCTGCCCACCGCGTTCATCGATACCGGCGGCGAGCCGACGCTGACGGTGACCATCGAGCCACCCGCTGGGGCGACCTCAGCGGACGTCTCCGAGCGCACCACCCAGGCGGAGGCCATCCTGCTGCCCACGGCGGATCCCGACGTGGAGCACATCCAGACGACCATCCCGGGGGATGCGGACACGGGCGTCCAGACGCTCCAGGCCGCCTTCAGCGGCCAAGCCGCGAACAGCGCCATCATCACGGTCCGCCTCCAGGATGGGGTCGACCTCGCCGCCAAGACCGAGCAGCTGGAGGCGGCGCTGACGCCCGTCGCGACCGACGGCTACAGCGTCGCGGTCGAAGAGCAGCAGGCGTTCGGCGGCAGCGGTGGCCTCGCCATCGTCGTCAGCGGCGATGACCCCGCCGAGATCGCGGCTGCCAGTGATGCCATCGTCGCCGACCTGTCCACGATGGACGGTGTCAGCAACGTGTCCAGCGACCTCGCCGCGGATGCCACGACCATCGTGGTGGACGTGGACCCGAACAAGGCCGCGATGGTCGGCCTGAGCGCGGCCCAGGTCGGCCTCCAGGTCCGCAACGTGCTGGTCGGCCAGTCCGTGGGCGCCGTGGTGCTGCCCGACGGCAGCACCGCCCAGACCGAGATCCGCATCGACACCAGCCTCCTCACCTCCGTGGACGCCCTCGAGCAGCTGCCCGTTTCGGGGCTCGCAGGCACGACCACGCTTGGCCAGATCGCGACCGTCGACACGGTCGAGACGCAGGGGACCGTGACCCGCGTGGACGGCTCGCCCGCGGCGACCGTGTCCGCGTCCATCACCAGCGACGACCAGGGCGGCGTCTCCACGGAGGCCCAGCAGCGCGTCGATGCGCTCGAGACGAGCGGCGCCATCCCCGATGGCGTGTCCATCCGCTTCGCGGGTGCGACCGCGCAGCAGAACGAGGCGTTCGGCAGCCTGTTCCTGTCCATGGGCGTGGCGATCCTCGCGGTGTACCTCGTGATGGTCGTGGTGTTCGGCTCGCTGGTCGATCCGCTCGTCATCCTGTTCTCGCTGCCGCTCGCGACCATCGGCGCGTTCCCGGCGCTGCTCATCACGGGCCGGCCCATCGGCATCAGCGCCCTCATCGGCTTCCTGATGCTCATCGGCATCGTGGTCACCAACGCCATCGTGCTGCTGGACCTCGTCGAGCAGCTGCGGCACAAGGGCATGCCCGCTCGCGAGGCGCTCATCCAGGGTGGCCGGACCCG
>JBEVIK010000149.1:0-4821 GCA_040510715.1 Candidatus Limnocylindrales bacterium | reverse complement strand
TACAACCCCATCAGCTACCACATCGGCAGCATCTGGCCCCACGACAACGCCATCTGCGCGGCCGGGCTGTGGCGCTACGGCTTCGGCGAGGAGGCGTCACGGGTCGCGGCCGCGCTGCTCGAGGCGACCCAGTTCTTCCGGGACGCGCGACTGCCGGAGCTGTTCAGCGGCTTCGACCGCGCCTCGTCCCCGTTCCCGGTCCCGTATCCCGTCGCGTGCTCCCCACAGGCATGGGCCGCCGGGGCGACCTTCCAGCTGCTGGAGGCGATGCTCGGCCTCGCGCCCGACGCCGCCAACCACGAGCTGCAGCTCCGGGGCCCGATGCTGCCGGCCTGGCTTCCCGAGGTGCGGCTCCAGAACCTCGTGGTGGGTGATGCCGTGGTGGACCTGCTGGTCCGGCGCAGCGACGGCTCGACGGGAGTGGAGGTGCTCCGGCGCTCCGGCGACCTCGACGTGGTGGTCAGGGTCTAGGCGGCCCGGTGGCCACCGTGGCGATGCTCCTGGACGCGGCGACCCGGGAGCTCACGGACATGGGCGCCAGCTCGCCGCGCCTCGACGCAGAGCTGCTGCTGGGGCACGTCCTGGGGGTGGAGCGGACCGCCGTGCTGGCCCACCCCGACGCCCCCGTGAGCACCGGACAGGAAGCCGCCTTCGGGGAGCTGCTCGGCCGGCGCCTCGCGGGCACACCCGTGGCCTACATCCGGGGCTTCCGGGAGTTCCACGGGCTGGCGTTCGCCATCGACCGACGGGTGCTCATCCCGCGCCCCGAGACCGAGCTGCTGGTGGACCTCGCCGTGCGCCGCGTGCGGGACATCCTGACGGGATCGCCCAGGCCTCCGGGTACCGCACCGGTCCGCGTTTGGGACGTGGGCACGGGCTCGGGTGCCATCGCCATCGCCATCGCGGTGGAGCTGCGGCGGGGACGGTATCTCGACGAGGTGCGGCTCACGGCCAGCGACGTCTCGCCCGATGCGCTCGCCGTGGCCGTGGAGAACGCCGTCGCGCACGGCGTCGCGGATCGCATCGAGCTGGTCCTGGCGGACCTCGTGGACGCATCCCCGATGCTGCCCGCGGACGTGCTCGTGGCGAACCTGCCGTACATCCCCAGCGAGGACATGCCCACCCTTCCGGTCGACGTGCGCGCCGAGCCCGACCTCGCGCTCGACGGCGGCCTCGATGGGCTGGACCTCGTGCGCCGGCTGCTCGCCGGACTGCCCCGCTCCACGGTCCCGGGTGCGCTCGCGTTGCTGGAGGTGGGCGTGGACCAGGCGGACGCCATCGAGGCGCTCGCTCGCGCCGTCCTTCCGGGCTGGTCGCTCACGTGGCACGAGGATCTCGCGGGGATCCAGCGGGTGGCGGCGCTGGAGGGTCCCACGCGGTGAGCGGGCAGGTGCTGCCCGCTGACGCGCTCGGCGCCATCGACGCCGCGGTCGCCGTGATCGCGGATGGGGGGATCGTGGGGGTGCCCACCGAGACCGTGTACGGGCTCGCGGTGCTGCCCACGGAGGGCCCCCTCGAAGCGCTCGTGGCGGCCAAGGGCCGCGACCCGGGCAAGGGCATCGCCCTGCTCGTGGACGGGCTGGAGCAGCTGACGGGCGTGGTGCAGGTGCCCGCCGCTGCCGTTCGCCTCGCGGAACGCTTCTGGCCGGGTGCGCTGACGCTCGTGCTGCCGGTGCGTGCGGGGCTGTCGCTGCCGGAGCTGCTGACCGGCGGCCGCACGACCCTGGGTGTCCGGCTGCCCGACCACTTCGTGCCGCGGGCGCTCGCACGTCGCCTCGGGCCGTTGGCCGTGAGCTCCGCCAACCGGACCGGCCAGCCGGACGCGCTTACCGCGGCCGAGCTGGTGGCGGCTGTGGGCGACCGGGCGAGGCTGGTGCTCGATGACGGTCCCGTCCGCGGCGGCCGGGCGTCCAGCGTGGTCGCGGTACCGGTCGAGGGGTCCATCGAGGTGCTCCGCGAGGGTGCCATCGACCGCGCGACGCTGGAGGCGGCTCTCGCCTGATGCGGCCGGGTCGGCGCGGCGAGGGCCGACGACCGCCGCGCGGGTACACTCCACGTGCCAGCACCGCCGTGACCCAGGAGGGGAAGCATGACCGTCAGCGCCAGCCCGTCGGCGGCCACCCAGTCCCTGGCCCAGGCGGATCCCGACGTCTGGGACGCGATCGTCCGCGAGGGCGAGCGCCAGCGCTGGAAGATCGAGCTCATCGCCAGCGAGAACTACGTCATGCCGGCGGTGCTCGAGGCGCAGGGGACCTGGCTCACCAACAAGTACGCCGAAGGGCTGCCCGGCAAGCGGTACTACGGTGGCTGCGAGTTCGTGGACGTCGTCGAGCGGCTGGCCCAGGAGCGTGCGCTCGCCCTGTTCCCGGGCTCCGAGCACGTCAACGTCCAGCCCCACTCGGGTGCCCAGGCCAACATGGCGGCCTACTTCTCGGTGCTCTCGCCGGGCGACCGCATCCTGGGCATGAGCCTCGCCCATGGTGGCCACCTGACCCACGGCATGGCCCTCAACTTCTCGGGCAAGCTGTACGAGGTCCACGCCTATGGCGTCACCGAGGCGGACCAGCGTATCGACTACGACGCTCTCGAGCGCCAGGCGGACGAGGTGCGGCCACGCATGATCGTGGCTGGTGCCAGCGCATACCCCCGCATCATCGACTTCGAGCGACTGGCGGCCATCGCCCACCGCGTGGATGCGCTGCTGTTCGTGGACATGGCGCATATCGCGGGCCTCGTCGCGGCCGGGCTGCACCCCAGCCCGTTCCCCCATGCGGACCTCGTCACCACCACCACGCACAAGACGCTGCGCGGTCCGCGGGGTGGCATCACGTTCGCCCGCGCCGAGCTCGCCGCGGCCGTGGACAAGGCGGTCTTCCCGGGTATCCAGGGCGGGCCGCTGATGCACGTCATCGCGGCCAAGGCGGTCGCCTTCAAGCTGGCACTCGAGCCCGCCTTCCGCGAGGACCAGCAGCACACCATCGACAATGCCCAGGCGCTCGCGACGACGCTCGCGGAGCACGGCGCGACGCTCGTCTCGGGGGGCACCGACAATCACCTGGTGCTGGTGGACGTGACGCCACTCGGGGTCACCGGCAAGGAGGCCGAGCACCTGCTCGACGAGGTGGGCATCACCGTCAACAAGAACGCCATCCCGTTCGACCCGCTGCCGCCCAACACGGCCTCGGGCATCCGGGTGGGCTCGCCGGCGGTCACCACGCGTGGCTTCGGACCCACCGAGATGCGCCGCGTGGGCGAGCTCATCGTGCGCACCCTCGAGGGTCGGGCCGACCCAGCCGTGCTCGCGTCGGTGAGCGCGGAGGTGCGCGACATCTGCGCCAGCTTCCCCGTGCCGGGCCTGCCCTGACCGCGACGTGTCCGAGCAGGTGATCGCGGCGGCCAGCGGGGTGACACCCCCGGGGCAGGCCATCACCACGGAGCTGGTGACCTTCCTTCTCGTCGCGCTGGCGGTTGCCGGCAGCGTCAGCTTCCTGCTGACCCCGGTCGCGATGCGCATAGCGAGGCTGGTGGGCGCCATCGACGCACCGGACCACGCCCGCCGGGTGCACCGGCTGCCGGTCGCTCGTCTGGGTGGCATCGCGGTGGGCACCACGTTCATCGTGGTGGGCATCGCGGCCGTGGCCATCGGCCGCGACGCCGAGATCGTGCGCTGGGCGCAAGCGCGCGACCCGCAACTGACGGTCCTGTTCCTCGGCGTCGCCGTCGCCATCGCCCTCGGTGCCGTCGATGACCGATGGCAGATCCGAGCGCGCTACCAGCTGCTGTGGCAGGTCGCGCTTGCGGGGATCGCCATCTCGGGGGGCGTGCTGTTCACGCGCATCGCCAACCCGTTCCAGGTCCTCAGCTCGGCCATCGATCCCAACCTTCGGTTCGACGACCTGTTGCCGTTCGAGATCCTGGGGTATCCGGCCGCCCCGGTCCTGCTCACGGCCCTGTGGATCGTGGGCATGATCAACTCCATCAACTGGATCGACGGGCTCGATGGCCTGTCCACCGGGGTCTCCCTCATCGCCGCCGTGACCCTCGGCATCGTCTCCATCACCGTGACGCCCACCGACCCGATGGTGGGGCTCCTGTGCATGGTGCTCGCAGGGTCGCTCGCGGGGTTCCTGCCCTGGAACTTCCATCCGGCCCGCATCTTCATCGGCACCGGGGGCGTGATGGCCGTGGGCTACGCCCTCGCGGTGCTGTCCATCCTCGGCACCGCCAAGGTGGCGGTTGCGCTGCTCATCCTGGGCGTGCCCATCATCGACACCTTCTGGATCATCATCCGGCGCATCGCGACGGGTAGCTCGCCGTTCGAGCCCGACCGGGGCCATCTCCACCACCGACTGCTCGACCTCGGCCTGTCCCACCGGGGTGCGGTCCTGCTGATCTACGCCATGTCCGTCGTGCTCGGCCTCGCGGGCATCGTGCTCTCATCGAGCGGTGCCGGCCCGCTCTACGCATTCGTCGGGGTGGTCCTGGCAGGCGGTGTGGTGCTGTACCTGGTCACGCGCCACACCAATGACTCCCTGGACGCCTCGAGCTACCCCGACGACCCTCCCGAGCCTCCGCCCGCCTCGCGGCCGCAGGACTCCGGTCCCTCGAACAGCAGCCAGGCGACCGCCACCCCCGGCCACGGGACGCGACCCGCTCGCTGAAGGAGCCACTGGCCATGGACCGACGGACCGCACCGGTGCTGATATACTCCGGGCGCCCTGACCGCGCCTGATGGACGGTCAAGCGAGAGCGCTTGGGTACTTCGCGCTCTTCACGGAGATCGGCCTCGTCCTCTTCGTGACGACCATGGTCGGCGCGCTG
>JBEVIK010000148.1:0-10460 GCA_040510715.1 Candidatus Limnocylindrales bacterium | reverse complement strand
TCCGGGACCCCCGGCTGCACGTGGCCGCGGTCCTCCTCTCCGTCCAGGTCCTGGGCCAGGTCGGGCTCGGGTTCCACGTGACCGTGTTCCAGATCCTGGCGGCGATCCTGACCTGCGCGGTGATGGAGGTGGCCATCACCTATCGCCACAGTGGGGCGCTCGTGTGGCCGGCCAGCGCGATGCTCACGGGCAATGGCGTCGCGCTCATCCTGCGGGCGGTGGGACAGCCGGCGAACGACCCGTGGGGCACCCAGTTCCTCGCGCTGTTCGCGGGGGTCGCCGCGTTCGGGCTCGCCACCAAGTACCTCATCAAGGTCGGCGGCACGCACCTGTTCAACCCGTCCAACGTGGCGCTCGTGGTGGCGTTCCTGCTGCTGGGCGCGGAGCAGGTGCAGCCACTCGACTTCTGGTGGGGCCCGCTGGATGGCTGGCTCATCCTCGCCTACGCCATCATCCTCGTCGGGGGCATCCTCATCACCCGCCGGCTCCGCCTGCTCACGATGGCGGTCGCCTTCTGGGTGACGCTCGCCGCGGGTCTGGGCATCCTCGCCGCGTCGGGCCACTGCATGACCGCCGACTGGGCGTTCGGGCCGGTCTGCGGCGTGGACTTCTGGCGGGTCATCGTGACCTCGCCGGAGGTGCTCATCTTCCTGTTCTTCATGATCACCGACCCCAAGACCATCCCCGGCGGGCACGTGGCCCGGATCCTGTTCGCGGTCGGCGTGGGCGCACTCGCGTCACTGCTCATCGCGCCACAGACCAACGAGTGGTGGACCAAGGTGATGCTCCTCAGCAGCCTCGTGCTGGTGTGCGTCGCTCGACCGCTGTTCGACCGGCTGCTGCCACGGCCCGGGACGGAGGAGGACCAGCCCGTGCCGTTCATCGTGGGCACCCCCGCTCCCGGCCGGTCCGGGCCCGACCTGCGGCGTGCCGGTGTCTCGCTCGGCATCGCCGCGCTGCTGGTGGCGTCCGTGGGCGCGGGCATCGTGGTGGCCGGCGCCCCCGCCCGCGTCGAGGCGCCGGCGACCGGCATCCTGCTGGACGACGCCATCGAGATCGACCCGGACAGCATCCCGGCCGTGACCATCGACCCCGAGGTCACCGGCTGGAACGTCGACCGGGTGCGGGCCGACGCGCAGGGGCTCGCCGGCACGCTCGCCCGGCTGCTGCGGGTCGAGGACCAAGCGCTCCTGGCCGGAGACCCGTCCCTGCTGGCGGCCGTGGATCACGGGGACCGGTTCGACGAGCTGGCGGCGCGGCTGGACGAGGCGCGCGCGACCGGCCGGACCACGGTCGTCGACTACGCCCCGGACACGCTGTTCCTGACCCAGAAGCTGCTGGGCCGGCAGTCGGGCATGGGCATGGCGTTCGAGGCCACCGGCACGCAGACCCTGTCCACGTACGATGCCGGCGGCACCCTGCTCGACCGGCAGGAGTCGCCGTACGGGCTCACGTTCGTGATGCGCCAGGTGTTCGGGGACGACCGCTGGTTCATCGTGGGTGTGCTACCCAACGAGTGAGTGCGGGGGCCCAGGCGCCGCACCCGGATCACGAGGAGGTACGACATGGCACGCGATGAGGAGCGGCGGGCACGCGCCGAGGAGCCGCCCGTCGTGGGCAGCCTGCCCGAGCTGCCCGGAATCACGGTCGCGATGCAGTTGACCCCCGAGCTCGGGCTGCACATGCGGGGCCTCGCCGACGCCTTGCTCGTCAACGACTTCCCCGGCGCGACCATCGGGCGGCCCGAACGGGAGATGCTCGCCACGGCCGTGTCCGCGGCCAACGACTGCTTCTTCTGCATGGACTCCCACGGCGCGTTCGCGACCGAGCTGCTCGCGCGAGCGGGGCGGACCGCTGAGGTGCCGGTGATCGACATGATCAAGGCAGGCGAGACCGATCCGCTCGAGCCGCGGATGCAGGCGCTGGTGCGCATCGCGCAGGTGGTTCGACGTGATCCACTGTCGCTCACCGCGGCCGACACCCAGGCCGCACGCGATGCGGGTGCCTCGGACGGGGACGTCCAGCTCGCGGTGCTCATCGCGGCGGGCTTCTCGATGTACAACCGGATGGTGGACGGGTTCCGGGCCATGACACCACCCGTGGTCGAAGCGCATCACGAGAGCGCGCTGCGCATCGCGGAGCACGGGTACAGCCGCCCCAGCGCTGCCGCCGCGCGCTGATCCGGCCCTGCTCCCTCGATGACGAGCCCGGGCCGCCCCAGCGCGTCGGTCGCCATCGCCATCGCGCTGGCTGCGCTGCTCGTGAGCGCGATCGTGGTCGGACTCTTCGTGGCAGGCTCGTCCGGGGGCACGTCGTTGAAGGCCCTCGGTCCTCCCCGGTTCGCGGACATCCGCGCGACCTCCGGCATCGACCACCGGTACGAGGGCGACTTCCAGCACGCGGTCGGCGGAGGCGTGGCGGCCTTCGACTGCGATGACGACCGCCGGCCGGAGCTGTACCTCGCCGGGGGCTCGGCAGCCGCCGCGATGTACCACAACGACAGCTCGCCGGGCGCCCCGCCGTCCTTCACGCCGCTCGATCGCGCGGAGCTTGCCCTGTCGGGCGTCACGGGCGCCTATCCGCTGGATATCGACAGCGATGGCATGACCGACCTGGCCGTCATGCGCGTCGGCGAGGATGTGCTGCTGCGGGGGCTCGGTGGGTGCCGGTTCGAACGTGCCAACGAGGCCTGGGGGTTCGATGGCGGTGACGCATGGACGACCGCGTTCTCGGCCACATGGGAACCGGGCGCCACCTGGCCGACGCTCGCCTTCGGCAGCTACCTGATGCTGACCGGCGGCCAGCCCGATCGCTCCGGGTGCGCGGATGGCGTGTTCCTGCGGCCGGCCGCGACCGGCGCACCGTACACGGAGACCGTCCCGCTGTCGCCGTCCTGGTGCAGCCTGTCGCTCCAGTTCAGCGACTGGAGCCGCACCGGCCAGCGCGACCTGCGCGTCTCCAACGACCGCCACTACTACTCCGACTACAGCGATGGCCAGGAGCAGCTGTGGCGCGTGGTGCCCGGCGAGCCGCCTCGCCAGTACACCGCGGACGACGGCTGGCAGCGGGTGCGGGTCGAGGGCATGGGCATCGCGAGCCAGGACGTGACCGGTGACGGTCTCCCGGAGGTGTATCTCACGAGCCAGGCTGCCAGTCGCCTCGAGACGCTCGCCTCGGGACCGGAACGCCCGGAGTACCGCAACATGGCCCACGAGGCCGGCGTCGAGGGCGCGCAGCCGTCCGTCGGGGATGAGCATCTGCCGTCCACGGCGTGGCACGCCCAGTTCGAGGACGTCAACAACGACGGCCTGATGGACCTGTTCGTGACCAAGGGCAACGTGGACGCCCAGCCGGGGTACGCCCAGCACGATCCGAACGAGCTGTACCTTGGCCAGCCGGACGGGACGTTCCAGGTCCGGACCGCGGACGCCGGCATCCTCGATGTCGAGCGCTCCCGGGGTGCGTCGCTCGTGGACCTCGACCTCGACGGTCTCCTCGACCTCGTGGTCGTGGAGCGCAACGCACCCGCCGGCGTGTGGTGGAACCTCGGCGCGGGCGAGCCTGGCACCCCGGTCCTGATGGGCCACTGGCTGGGCATCGAGCTCGCGCAGGCCGGTACCAACCACGATGCCGTCGGTGCATGGATCGAGGTGCGCAGCGACGGCCGCACCATCGCACGGGAGGTCACGGTCGGCGGCGGGCACGCCAGCGGCGCGCTGGTGCCCGTCCACGTGGGCCTCGGCACCGCGACCCGGGCGGAGGTCCGCGTCCAGTGGCCGGGCGGCGACTGGGGGCCCTGGATGCCGGTCGATGCCGACCGCTACGTGGTCATCGAGCGTGGTGCCGCGGCGCCCGTGCCGGTCAGCCCTTGAGCGAGCCCGCGAGCAGGCCGCGCACGAAGTAGCGCCCCAGCAGGATGAACACGATGAGCGTGGGCAACGCGGTCATGAGCGCACCCGCCATCTGGACGTTGTACGCCGCCGCGAAGCTGCCCGCGAGGTTCTGGAGCGAGACCGTCACGGGCTGGGTGTCGGGCGAGTTGGTGAGCGTCACCGCGAACAGGAACTCGTTCCAGATGGACGTGAACTGCCAGATGCCCACGACCACGAAGCCGGGCACCGACAGGGGCAGGTAGACCCGCCGGAAGATGGACCAGAACCCGCCACCGTCCACCTTCGCGGCATCCAGCAGCTCCCCCGGGATCGCGGCGTAGAAGTTGCGGAAGATGAGCGTGGTGATGGGCAGGCCGTACACGACGTGGACCAGCGCCAGTCCCGCCAGCGAGTCGTACAGCCGCAGCACCTGGAGCGAGGTCAGGAGCGGGATGAGGATCGCCTGGTACGGGATGAACAGCCCGAACAGGATGAGCCCGAACAGGAGCTCCGAGCCACGGAACCGCCAGGCGCTGAGCGCATAGCCGTTGACGGCCCCCCACAGCGACGACACGATCACCGCGGGGATGGTCATGACCAGGCTGTTGGCGAGCCCGGAGGCGATGCCGCCCGCGTTCTGGAGCGGAGGCGTGAGGGCGGCGCCCCAGGCGCTGGGGTCGAACTGCGCGGGTGGCGCCCAGATGCTCGTCTCGTTCACCTCGCGCAACGTCTTGAGGCTGCTCACGAGCACCACGTAGACGGGCATCAGGTACAGCAGCGCCAGACCGATGAGCAGGACGTAGAGCGCCACACGGCGAGGCGTCATCCGGGGCCGACGCCGTGGCCGGGTCTCCCCGACCCTGGGTCCCGCCAGCGTCGTCATCGGCGCGAGGTCCTGCTCACGCCTCGCGTGCCCGGAGCTGCGAGCGGATGTACGGCACGATCACGACCGCCGAGGCGATCAGCATGAGCGTCGCGACCGCTGCGCCCCGGGCCCACTGATGGCCCTTGAATGTCGTCTCGAACATGAAGATCGAGGGCAGGTCGCTGGCGAGCGCCGGGCCGCCGCGCGTGAGCACGAACACCAGGTCGAACATCTTGAGCGAGACGTAGCCCAGCAGGACCACCGCGCTCACCGTGATGGGCCGGAGCAGCGGCAGGACGATGCGTCGATAGATGGCCATCTCGGAGGCGCCATCCACGCGACCTGCCTCGCGCAGCTCGTCGGAGACCCCCCGGAGCCCCGCCAGGTACAGCGCCATCACGAACCCGGACATCTGCCAGATCGCCGCGAGCGCGATGGCACCCACCACCGCCCGCGTGTCAGCGGTGAGGCCGGGTCGCAGCAGGTCGATGCGGAGCGAGTCGAGCGCCCCCCACACCGGTTGCAGGGGCCCGAAGTCGAGGAGGGCCTGGCGGATCACCGAGATGCCGACCGCGTCGAGCAGCACGTTGACCCCTTCGACGGGGTTGAGGATCCAGGCCCAGACGGTGCCCGTGACCACGAACGACAGCGCCATGGGGAACAGGAAGATGCTGCGGAACACGGACTCCGCCCGGATGTGCTGGTCGATGAGGATGGCAAGCAGCAGTCCCATGGCGATGCAGCCACCCACGAACACCGCGGTGAACACGAGGTTGGCGAACACGTCGTTGGTCCAGAACCGGGGCGTCGCGAAGACCGCCTCGTAGTTGTCGAGGCCGAGGTACGGCGCCGGCGGCAGGAACCCGCTGACACGACGGATCGTGTTCCAGTCGGTGAGCGAGGCCCAGCCCGTCCACGCGATGAAGCCGTACACGAAGATGCCCGTCGAGACGAGGGCCGGCACCAGCACGATGGCGGCCCAGAGGTGCTGTCGTCGACTCACGATGTGCGTGCGGCCCCACGTGCACCCAACACCCGATCGACCAGGTCGTCGAGCCCGGTCCGCGCACCCAGCTGGTTCAGCGCCTGACGGGCGAGGTCATCCACGCTCCGTTCGTAGTCCTCGCCATACAGCTCCTGGGCGACGGTCAGGTGGGCACGGATCGCCTCGGCGGCCCCATCCGGGTCACGCGCCCGGATCGCCTCGAGCGCGACCCTGTGGTACGGCTGGCTGCGCTCCATGACCCGCTGATCCCCGACGCTCCGGAACATGAGCGCCGCGGTGGGCACCGCGATCGACTCCAGCATCATCTCGATGACCGGGTTGTGGGCTGCGCTGGCGATGCCCAGGTGGAACGCGAGATCGCGCTCGACATGCGCGACCCCGGTCGCACGTTCGAGCTCCACGAGGATCGCCTCGAGCTCGGCGATGTCCCGGGCGTCGGCCCGACGTGCGGCCTGTGCCGCTGTCGCCGTCTCGAGCATGAGGCGCGCCTCCGACAGCTCGTGCGCGGTGACGCCGCGCCGGCGCATCGCGATGGCCGCCTGCCGGTTGCCGCGGACGTCGTGGCCGGCGCGCACGAAGGTCCCGCGCGCCGGCAGCGTCTCGATGAGCCCCAGCTCCGAGAGCGAGCGGAGCGCCTCCCGGATGAGTGGCCGCCCGACCCCGAAGCGAGCCGCCAGCTCCCGTTCGGATGGCAGCCGGTCGCCTTCCTCGAGCACCCCCGACATGATCTGCTCCGACATCGAGCGCACGACGCCGTCAGCGCTCGGCGGTTCGGCGGGGCGGACGAGCCGGCCGTCGGGACGGCCTTGGATTGACATGCCTTGTAGTGTACTGGTAATGCCGGTCTTACCGGTAGGGCCAAAGAGGAGGCAGGAGCCACACATGAGTCAGCGGTTCGGATCCCGCGCCCGAGCGACGAGCGTGGCGGCGCTCGCCGCGGCGGGCATCATCGCAGCGGGCACCGGCGTGCTCGCACAGTCACCAGGCAGTGGCCAGGTGGAGTTCTTCACCTACTGGACCGCCGGTGGCGAAGCCGACGGACTGGCTGCCGTCCAGGAGGTGTTCGCCCAGCAGCACCCGGGCATCGAGATGATCAATGCGGTCATCGCCGGTGGCGCGGGCTCGAATGCGAACGCCGTGCTGGCCACCCGCATGGCCGGCGGGGACCCGCCGGACACGTACCAGATCCATGGCGGCGCTGAGCTCATCGAGACATGGGTCAAGACCGGCTTCAGCCAGTCGCTGGCCGACTTCTACAGCCAGCGCGGCCTGGGCGACAAGTTCCCGCAGGGCGTCATCGACCTCGTGAGCTTCGAGGGCGCGCCGTACTCCGTGCCCGTGGGCGTCCACCGCAACGGCGTGCTGTGGAACAACCCCAAGGTCCTGGCGGACAACGGCATCGAGGTGCCCACCGACTGGGACTCGTTCTTCGCGGCCGCGGACACGCTCAAGGCGGCCGGCATCACACCCCTCGCGCTTGGCGACATCGACAAGTGGGAGGACGTCAACCTGTTCGAGCAGATCCTGCTGAGCCACCTCGGCGCGGAGGACTACCGCGGCGTCTGGGCCGGCACCGTGCCGTGGACGGACTCGCGGGTCACGGACGCACTGACGACGTTCGGCAAGGTCCTCGACTACGTCAACGATGACCACGCCACGCTGACCTGGAACCAGGCGGCCGCCAAGGTGGCGGAAGGCACCGCGGCGTTCAACGTCATGGGCGACTGGGCGAAGGGGCTCTTCACCAGCCCGGACTATGGCCTCGAGCCGGGCGTGGGCTTCGGCTGGTCACCGGTGCCCGGCACGGCCGACACCTTCACGGTGGTCACCGACACGGTCGCGATGCCCAATGACATCAAGAACCAGGACAACGCCATCGCATGGCTGGACACCCTCGCCTCGGTCGAGGGCCAGGACGCGTTCAACCCCAAGAAGGGCTCCATCCCGGCACGGGTCGACGCGGACACGAGCCTCTATGACGCCTACTCGCAGGCGGCCCTGACCGACTTCGGGAGCCTTGAGCTGGTGCCGAGCCAGGCCAACGGCCCGGCGACCATCCCCGCGTTCCTGACGCCGTTCACGGACGCCATCAACCTGTTCGTGACGTCGCGGGATGTCGCCGGGACACAGGCGGCCATCGCCGAGGCGTGCACGAGCACGGGGGCCTGCCCCGCCGCCTAGGGCGGCACCGTTCGTAGGAGCGAATGGAGGCCGGGCGGCGAGATCCGTCCGGCCTCCTTCATGTTCAGGAGGCCCAGCCACAGCCCATGCCGCTGACCGACCATCCCGCAGTCGTCACGCAGGCGGATCCGCGGTCCCGTGTGAGCCCGGACACCCGGGTGGTGCTCATGGGCATGATGGGCGCGGGCAAGACGACGGTCGGGCGGCTGCTCGCGATCCGCCTCGGCATCCCCTACCTGGACAACGACGAGGCCGTCCGCGCGATGACCGGCCGCGAGCCGGCTGAGATCCGGGATACCGATGGCGAGGCGGCGCTGCACCGGCTCGAGAGCGCAGCGCTCGGCTGGGCGCTGAGCGGGCCGCCACCCATGATCGTGGGCGCTGCCGGCGGCATCGCCGAGGACCCGCGAGCACCCCAGCTGCTGGGTCGCGACACGACGGTGGTCTGGCTGCGCGCGACACCCGAGACACTCCAGACACGCATCGGTGGTGGCGAGGGACGACGCGTCGAGGCCACCGACCTCGACTGGATCACCCGGCGGGCGGCCGGGCGCGCACCGGCCTACGCGGCGCTCGCGGACCTCGTCATCGACGTGGATGCGCGGACGCCGCATGAGATCGCCGACGCCATCAGCACGTCGCTCGAGGGGCCCGCCGACGAGGCGTGACCTCGTGGATCGCCAGGCGGCACTCCAGGCGGGAGCGGTCCAGGTTTGCTGGGGACCGGAGCCGGCCAGTTCGAACGCGCGCGTCCTGGAGGTCGATCGACCGCCGGATGGTCATTGCGACCGGCGAACGCGGCGGGAGGCTGGCCACGGGGCCGGCTCGGCCGTCGGCTGACCACATCCGCGTCGTGGGCGACCGCTGGGTGGGCCCCGGCGCGCCCACCTGTTCGCCTTGGCGGTCGTATCGACCATCCGGTGATCAAAGGACCGCGCTGGCCGCAGTTCGTGACGCTGGGCACGTTCGTGACGCTGGCCACCTGCGTCAGGCGGCATGCCCCATCGGGCCGCCGACGAGGCATCGTCGGCGGCGCTCAGGCGGTCGCGCCGGGGGTCTCGCCCGTGTCCCTGGCGAGCAGGCTCGCGATCCAGCGAGACCGCTCGTCGCCGCGCAGCAGCAGCACGATCATGACGGTGATGGGCATCGAGACGAGCATCCCCACCGGTCCCAGCAGCCACACGGCAGCGAAGAACATCACGAACACGAGCCACGTGGCGAGGGACAGGGCCCGGCCGGCCCATGCCGGCTCGAGGATGTTCTCGGCGATGAGGTTGAGGATGACGCCACCCACGACCAGCACCGTCGCTGCCGGCAGCCCGGACTCGGCGAAGGCGAGGAGGGCCGGCGGGATGAGCGCGAGGGTCAGGCCGAGGTAGGGCACGAAGCTCAGGAAGAACGCGGCGATGCCCCACAGCAGCGCGTCGTCCACGCCCAACACGAGCATCAGCACGAGGAGCCCGACGGCGGTGACCGCGTTGATGCGCACCCGCACCCCGAAGTAGGTCACGGCGGCCCGCGCGACACCGGGTGCCTCGCGCACGACCGGGTTCTGGCCGCCCAGGCCTCGCCCGATGAGGGTCGCGAGGCGCCGGCCGTCCAGCAGCAGCAACGCAGCGATGACCACGGCGATGCCCAGCGTGCCGGCCACGTCGATGACGATGCCCGCCGTCGTCCGCAGGATGCTCGGAATGGCGTCGGTGGGCACCAGCGTGTCCAACCTGATGGTCAGACCGATGGCGCCGATGGCGCTCGTCAGCTCCGGATAGCGGGCGAGCACCTGCTCTGTGTACAGGTCGAGCGAGTCAAGGAGCTGGTTGGCCGAGGCGAACGCGATCAGCACGATCACGCCGCCGACGAGCAGGACGCCCCCTACCGTGACCAGCAGGGCGACCGCGGGCGGTGCTCCCTTGCCCAGGGCCCAGCCGAAGACGGGCGCCGTGAGCGCGGTGATGAACAGCCCCAGCAGCAGGGGTGCCAGGACGGGCTGCGCCCACTGGACGAGGAACAGCAGCAGCCCCACGCCCACGGCCGTGACCAGCATCCCCTGGAGCGTGGTCCTGCCTCGGAGCGCGTTCGCGAGCCCGCGCGTGCCGCTCCCCGTGTCGCTGCCCTCGACGTCCGGAGTGGCGTCCGGGGGCTCGAGGGACGGGTCGTCCGGCGACGTCATGCGCGGGCGAGGCCGGGGATCGGGACGTCCGCGGGTGCGACCATGGGGCGTACCCTACATCGCCGGGTCCCGGGAAAAGGAACGACCCCGAGGAGGCGGGATCCACGGGGCCGTCAAGTCAGGATTCGGTTGGTTGCGGGGGACGGATTCGAACCGCCGACCTTCGGGTTATGAGCCCGACGAGCTGCCGCTGCTCCACCCCGCACGCGCAGTGTAAACCCGGTGTGCGAATCGTGCCCGCGACAGGCCGGGACGCCCGGACCCGTGGATGATGCGCCGGGCTCAGTCGCCCCGGAGATCGATCTCGAGTGGCCCAGCGAACACGGTCCGGAACCGTTCGGGGCCCAGCCATGCCTCGAGCCGGCC
>JBEVIK010000147.1:0-6207 GCA_040510715.1 Candidatus Limnocylindrales bacterium | reverse complement strand
GAGATGGTGGTCTGGACGTGCGGTTCGAGCGACAGCAGGAGCCCCCGGTCGTCGGCCTCGCCGCACAGGACCCGCAGGTTCTCGACGAGCGTCGCGATGGCCGCAGGGGTGTGGTTGGCCGGATGCGGCCCGTAGGGGAAGGTCGGGTGGTGCGAGCCTACGCCCGTGTTGACCATGACCGCGCCCAGCTGCTCGGCGACCGCGAGGCCGCGCCGGATGCGGGCCTGCGCCTCGCGACGGACGTCCGGGTCGGGATCGACCAGGTTGGGCGCGAAGCCAGTCGACTGCCAGACCCGGATGCCACGGTCCGCGAGTTGCTCGCGCACGCGCCGCCCCTCGCGCGCGATGAGGGCGTCCGCGTCCTGGAGGTGGAGCGCGAGGGCGCGGATGCCCCACGCCTGCAGCCGGTCCGCGAGCTCCGGGGTGAACCCATCTGAGGTGGGCGGCAGCGGCCCGTTCGCGAGACCCAGGCGCATGCTCATGCGTCCCGCTCGTGTCCTGCGAGCGTGATGGGGCCGCAGGTCCGCGACGGTGTCCGGGCGATGCGCACCACTCCTCCCCCCAGCACTGGGCGGCGAAGTTAGCACGTATTGGGACCGTAATCAACCCGAGCGAGCGGTCAGGATCTGGAGCCGGCTCGGTGACGACTGCCGATTCGGGCCCACGGATGTTCAGCCCGCGGCAGGCAGGAGCTTGGCCACATCGATGCGATAGACCGTCTGGGGACGTCCCGCACCCGGTCCACCCTGGACTCCCATGCGGGTCGCGATGCCGGCGCGCACGAGGCTGGTCATCAGACGCCGCGCCGAGCGCGGCTCGATGCCATATGCACGGGCGAGGTCGGTCGCGGTCAGCGAGGAGACATCGACCTGGCGCAGCGCCCGCACGAGGCGGGCGAACGCCAACGGCCCAAGCCCCAGCCGCTCGGCCACTCGGAGGTTGGGCTCACGCGTCTCCCGCAGCCGATAGGACGATGTGCGCTCGTCCTGGGTCGCGAGCTGGACGTCGCCGTCCTGAAGCCCGATGTGCAGGTCGCCGTAGCGCTCGCTCATGACCAGCGCGCGCCGGGCGTTCTCCTCGGCGGCTTGCACGGTGCCGCCCAGGCCGATGCCCAGGGTGACCTCCGGCATGCGGCGCATCGCGCCGAACGGACCCGAGCGATCGGCTGCGAGCCGGGTCAGTGCGGCCTCGATGGTGGTCCGGTTCGCGTACACGATGAGCGTCTCGGTATCGAGCTCGGCGATGCGGCCGTTGAGGCCCTCGGCCAGGCCCACCACCGCCATACGGATCTCGAGTCGACGCCGTTGGCCGTCGTACGAGGCGGGGTCAGCGGCGCGGCCAGCGTCCTGCTCCGCGAAGCGGACGATCACCGCACCCGGTTGCATCGCCTCGGTGATGGCGAGACGCGCCGCGAGGTGCGCCTGGCGCAGCGAGTCGCGCAGGACCGTGCGCGTGTGCGCGATGCGCAGGGCCGGGACGCCCGCTGCTACGAGCTCCCCGTACACCGAGCCGAGACACGTGACACACACGTCGACATCGCCCTCGCGGGAGCGCGCGAGGTGGAAGGCCGTGATGTCGGCGACCGGCCGGATCTCGCCCGCAGCCCCGGTATCGAGTGGCAGCACGTGCTCTGGCGCCGGCAGGCCCAGGTCCTCGTATGCCTCCGCGACCACGGACGGCTCGATGGTGTCCAGGCTGATCCGCGGCAGCTCGCCATGATGCTCCCGCGTGAGCTGCAGCAGCGCGCGGTACAGGTCCGCTCCCGAATGGGGCACGTATTGGAACGCCGCGGCCATGGGTCGCGCGGCCGCCGCCTGCGCGAACGGGACCCGTCCCGTGAACAGGATCACCTGGCACAGCTCGGCGAGCTCGAGCGCCAGTCCCGCAGCCTCCTCCACGGAGTCATACGAACGCGCCAGCACCTCGTGGCTGATGCCCTCCTCCTGCGCGACGCGCATAGCGAGGCTGGTCGAGTCGACCGGACCGATGACCCCGATCACGAAGCGTTCACCTCATCGCTGGTCGATGCATGGCGCGCAGGATAACGGCCATCCGGCGGGTGGTGGACCGAAATATCCCGGCGTCCAGTGGCCGCTCATTGAGTTACGGTCATATTCGTGTTAGTCTCCCGCGATCCACGAGCCGCCCCCCGCCCGAGGGAGTCGATGATCGAGCCCAGCGCAGGGTCCAAGAGCGCCTCCGAGATGCACCTCGTCGACCTGCGCCGGGACCTCCATCGCCATCCGGAGCTGCGGTTCGAGGAGCACCGGACGGCGGGTCTCCTGTCCAGCCGATTGCGCGAGGCCGGCTTCACGGTCCGCGAAGGGATCGGCGGGACAGGGGTCGTGGGGACCCTGGGCTCCGGGGAGCCGTACGTGGTGCTCCGGGCAGACATGGATGCGCTGCCGGTCCAGGACGCCAAGAAGGGAGATCACGCGTCCACGCGGCCGGGGGTCTCGCATGCGTGCGGGCACGACGTCCACATGACCGTGGTGATGGGCGTGGCCGAGCGCCTGGCTGCACGCACCGGTCCGGGTCGCGTGGGCGTGATCTTCCAGCCTGCGGAGGAACGCCCGTTCGGCGAGCCGAGTGGTGCGGCGGCGATGCTCGCTGCCGATGTGTTCGACGGACGGACACCCGATGTCATCCTCGGGCTGCATTGCTGGCCGGATCTGCCGGCGGGCACCGTGGGCGTGGACGAGCGCGTCGCGATGGGTGCCAAGGACGCCTTCCGGGTGCACTACCGCGGGCGCGCTGCGCATGCCGCGACACCTAGCCGTGGTCGTGACGCGATCCTGGGCATGGCGCAGCTGGTGACGACACTCCATCAGAACGTCGCCCGCAGCATCGACCCGAGTGACGCCGTCGCGCTCAACATCGGCACCATCGCCGGCGGTGCGTCGCAGAGCGTCGTGGCGAGCGAGGCTCGTATCACGGGCACGGTCCGAACGATCGATGTCGGCGTGCGGGCACGCCTGCGCGGCGTCATCGAGCAGACGGTCACGGGGGTCGCGGCGAGCTCCGGACTCACCGACGAGCTGACCTGGGCCGATGAGATGCCCCCGGTCCTCAATGAGCCGCGTCTCGTCGAGCGCGCGATCGCGGTCGTCGCTCGGACCATCGGCAGTGAGCACGTCCAACGCCTGACGTCGCCACCCATGACGGCGGATGACTTCGCGCTGTTCGGACAGTTGGCCCCGACGCTCTATCTCAAGCTGGGGGTCGCTGGATCCGGGCCGTGGCCGGCACTCCACAGCGGCACCTTCGATGTCGACGAGCGCTGCATCGAGACCGGTGTCGACGTCCTCGCGGCCCTCGTCTCCGACATCCTCCAACACCCGCTGGAGTAGCAGCCGAGCCACCAGCTGACTACCCCTGCGCGGCCGGGAAGCGACGTTCCTCGAGGAGTGTCGCTATGGTGCCGCCCATCACGAGGGACAGGTCGTCCGACCGGATGAATGGTGCGTGCCGGCGCACGACATCGCGGGCCTGTGGGAGCGAGCAACCCTCCCAGGCCGCGACCGGATGGTCGGACCCCCAGGTCACACGTCGAGGACCGAAGGCCTCGTAGACGCGCCGGAAGAGCGTCATCTGCGCGGGATACGGGTACTCAGCGGTCTCGTCGGACCCTGCGTAGAAGCCCGATGCCTTGACGCCGATGTTGGGATGGATGGCGAGGGCGACGAGAGCCTGGACATCCCCTTCTGCGGTCGCGTCGACGTGGCGGATCATGCCCACGTGATGGAGTAGCAGCGGCACGTCCGGATGATGTGCCGCGACCCGGCCGATGTCCTCGAACCATGCGGGACCAGCAGCGATGCTCATGACCAGACGCTGGGCCCGCACCTCCCTGAACCAGGCGTCGGCATCTTCGCTCGTCAGCCAGCCGTCGTTGGCCTCGTCGAGGAAGTGCCCGATGCCTGCGGTGGACACCGATTCGCAGCGGGCGCGGAGACGCGCCGCTGCCCCAGGGCGGTGGTAGGTGTCGGACCACACGCTGTCCACGTCAGGGAACGCGACCAGGCGATCGGGGTGACGGGCTGCGCCTTCGAGGACGTAGGCATCGTTGTCCGGGTTGTGATCGACGCAGGCGGCGAGCACCACGGCCCGATCGATCCCATGGCGGTCCAGGTCGAACAGGATGTGGTCGATGGAGCCCCGGGTCGATGGATCGGGGACCGACGCCGTCGCGTATGGCCAGACGCGCCACGCGTGCGTGTGAGAGTCGATGATCACGCGTATGTCGCCCACGCGATCCGGTCGATCGCCCCGAGGTCCTGGGCGATCATCGGCGGCGCTGTCAGGCCCGCGAGCGCGTCCTCCAGCTCCGGGACGTTCTTGGCACCCACGCTCACCGACGCCAGCTGGGGGCATGCGGTCGCGAACTGGATGGCGCGCTTGGCGAGCTCGCGCGCAGGCCAACCCGTCGCCGCGAGGAGTCCCTGCACCGCGCCTTGGGTCAGTTGGAAGTCCGAATGGGGAGGAGGCACCCGGTCGAGCCCGGTGGTCAGTGCACCCGCCGCCAGTGGCCGCACGCCGATCACCCCGATGCCCATCTCCGCGGCGCGGGTGATGACGCGTCGCTGATCGACGCCCCGGAACTCGAACTGGGCCATGGATCGGTCATCGTGGGTCCGCTCGAGCAGGCTCAGGTCGCCGAACCCATGCCCCGGGTCAGCCCTCCGGATACCTGTCTGGTTCAACAGGCTGTACTCGGCCTGCAGGACGTCGAAGCCACGCTCCAGCATGGCGTCGAGGACGTGCTCGCTGCACCGCCAGGCGCTGAACGCCAACCACCGTGCGACACCCTCGGAGCGGTACCGCTCGAGGACATCGTGCATCCGGCGAGCCGTGTCGATGCCGATCGCTGACGCATGGGGTCGACCGGGCGTGTCCGACAGGATGTTGTGGATCATGAGGATGTCGAGATGGTCGGTGCCGAGTCGCTCGAGGCTGCCACGTACGGAGTCCTGGACGAAGCGGTCGACCTCCGTGACGCCGGGCGGCAACTCCACCTTCGTCAGCAGCGTCACCTCGTGCCGCTTGCCGGCGATGGCCGTACCGACCACGGACTCCGCGAGTCCATCGCCGTAGGATTGGGCGACATCGAAGAGGTCGATACCGGCGTCCAGCGCGGTTCGGACCACCTCGACAGCCTCCGTGAAGGTCGTCCGACCGTAGACGCCGCCGATCCCGCCGCCACCGAGGGCCAGCACGGACACCGTCGGCCCTCCACGACCGAGCATCCGGTGCTCCAAGGTCTCCCTCCATGTCCGCTCAGCCGGGGACGCGCCGAGTTCCTTGCTGGTCTCTGGTCGTGTCCGTTGCGAGCCCGACACGTGGCTGTTCCGCGACCGTAGCACTATTCCGACCGAATCTCAATTCGTGACCAGGCGGGCCCGCGCACGGTCGGCCTTCGCCCGGTGCGGGCGGCATTCTTCTCGTGAGAGTCGCACAGCGGCGGGCGATGGAAGCCGTGATCTGACGCCACTGATCAGGGGCGCGAGTTGCGGTCTGATTCGTGCTAGGCTCGGGTGGACCGACCGATGTCCGTGGTGGTCGGGCACGCGAGGGCATGACGGTCGCGGCCAGCGACCTCACCCAGGTTCGAGTTCGAGAGGAGTCGACGTGTGAAGCGAGTCTTGACCGCCGGCATGGCGGCGCTGTGCATCAGCGGAACCGCGCTGGCCGTGGCGCCGGCGTCGGTCGTCCTGGGCCAGGATGCGTCCGCGCCGATCGTGGTCTGGGTCGACGAGGTGCGGATGCCCGCCATCGAAGCCTGGCAGGCGGCCCACCCAGACCAGGCGCACCTGGTCACGGCCGAGGCCGTGGACATCCTGCAGATCCCCGCCAAGATCGCGTTGGCGAACAACGCTGGGTCGGGATGGCCGGACGTCGTGTTCAACGGCGCCAACCTCATCGCGATGACCGCGACCGAGCGCAACGACTGGGCGCTGGACCTGCGGCCACACGTATCCCAGGAGCTGCTCGATGGCTTCGAAGAGCACGTGATCGGTGAGTGCATCCGCCCCGACGGCCGCGTCATCTGCCTTTCGAACGACATCGCGCAGAGCGTGACCTACTACAACAAGCCGCTCATGGATTCGTTCGGCTACACGGTGCCGACGACGTGGGAGGAGCTGGCGGACCCCGGTGAGCGGGTCGCCGCCGAGCATCCCGGCTACCTCATCGGCGCCTTTGGTGACG
>JBEVIK010000146.1:0-5228 GCA_040510715.1 Candidatus Limnocylindrales bacterium | reverse complement strand
CGCGACGCCCTGCAGCAGCCGGAACACGACCAGCGCCTCCATGGTGGGCGCCAGGCCGCACAACGCCGACGTGGCCCCGAAAGCGACGAGCCCGATGATGAACACCCGCCGGCGTCCGTAGCGGTCGGCCAGCGCGCCGGCGAGGATGAACGTCGCGGAGAGCATCGCGAGGTAACCCGACGTGACGTACGCCTGCGACTCCAGGGTGCCCAGGACCGCGGTCGGCAGGTCGAGCGCGATGCGCGGCAGGGCCACGTTCACGATGGTCGAGTCCAGGAACACGATGCCGGACGCGAGGATGACCGCCGTCAGGATCCAGCGGGGGTGAAGCTGGGTCGCCGCGGTCATCGGTCGATGGTACGCCGGGGCTCGGCGGGCGCCCGGCATCGTTCGCCGGTAGCATCAGGAGGATGTCCCGACCCGCCCTCGCCACCGTCCAGCGCGCCTTCGAGCCCGAGCTCGCGGTCGCCGTGGCCGCCGCCCGTGCCGCGGCCGCGATCCAGGTCGAGCGCTACGAGCGCCTCGAGCACATCGTCAAGAAGAGCGCCAAGGACGTGGTCACGGAAGCGGACCACGAGTCGGAGGAAGCGATCATCGGCATCATCCGGGACGCGTTCCCGGGTGACGCCGTCCTGGCCGAGGAGTCCGGTCACTCCGAAGCAGGCGATGGCACCGGGCCGTGGGACGGCGCGGGCTCGACCTCGCCCGTGGACACGGACCACCGGATCTGGATCATCGACCCGCTCGACGGCACCGTGAACTACGCCGCGGGCATCCCCCACTTCTGCACCAGCGTCGGGTTCGCCGTGGGCGGTCGCCCGGCCGTGGGGGTGGTCATCGACCCGTTGCGGGGCGAGGTGTTCAGCGCCGTGGCGGGAGGCGGTGCCCAGCTCGACGGGCGACCCATCGCGGCATCGACGGGCGACCTCGGTGACGGGATCATCTCGCTGGCCCTGCCACCGAGCGGCTTCTCTCGCGTCGACCGGGCCATCCGCAAGGCCGTCCGGGTGCCTCGCTCCATGGGCAGCGCCGCCCTCGGCCTCGCGTGGACCGCCAACGGTCGCTTCGATGGGTTCATCCAGTGGCGGGGCCTGTCGCTGTGGGACCTCGCCGCGGCAGGGCTCATCGCGGAGGAGGCCGGGAACACCGTGACCACCGTGGACGGGTCGCCCTGGTTCGACCTCACCCGTCCGACCCGATCCACCGGGCTGCTCGCGGCGCCGCCCGCTCACCACGCGACGCTGCTGGGGCTCCTGCGCGGCAGGTAGGCGGAGTCGGCGTTCCCCGCACCATCACAGGAGCTCGCCAAGGACGGCGCACATCGCGACCACGGCGATGGGCGGCACCCGGCCGGTCAGCAGCAGCGCGAATCCCAGCCCGACCACCGCGACGTCCCCGGGCCGGCTCACGGCGCTCGTCCAGACGGGTGTCCAGAGGGCCGCCGCGAGCAGACCCACCACGGCGGCGTTGGTACCCGTCAACGCTCGCCGGACCCGCTCCGAGCCGCGGATGCGATCCCACACCGGGAGCGTGCCGAACACCAGCAGGAACGACGGCAGGTAGATGGCCACCAGTGCGATGGCGCCGCCCAGCCAGCCGCCAGGCGGCACGCTCGAGACGGCGCCGAGATACGCCGCGAACGAGAACAGGGGTCCGGGCACGGCCTGTGCCGCCCCGTAGCCGGCGAGGAACGCGCTCTCGGTCACCCACCCCGGGTCGACCACCGTCGCATCGAGCAGCGGCAGGACCACGTGGCCGCCTCCGAACACCAGTGCGCCCGCCCGATAGAACGCGTCGAGCTGGGCGAGCACCGGCGAATCGGCCACGGACCGGGCGATGGGCAGGCCCAGCAGCAGCGCCGCGAATACGACGAGGAACGCCAGCCCGAGGCGCCGGGGGATGGTGCTCGGCTCAGGCCCTGTCGGCCGGAGCGGCGGCGGCGCCAGGGCGAGCCATCCGATGAGCGCGCCCGAGGCGATGATGGCGACCTGCGAGAAGGGGGTCACCCACACGAGCGCCGCGCCGCAGGCGACCGCGGCGACGAGCAGGCGCGGTGGGTCCGGCGTGAGGGTGCGCGCCATCGAGAGCAGGGCCGCCGCCACCACGGCCACAGCCGCCAGCTTGAGCCCGTGGACCCACCCGGCGTCCGCGATGTCCGCGGTGGTCGCGAACGACGCGAGCAGCACGAGCAGGATGGCCGACGGCAGCGTGAACCCCAGCCACGCAGCCACGCCACCCGCGATGCCCGCCCGGCGGGTCCCGATGGCGATGCCCAGCTGGCTGCTGGAGGGTCCGGGCAGGGACTGCGAGAGGGCCAGCAGGTCGCCATACGCGTGGTCGTCGAGCCAGGCGCGCCGCTCCACGTACTCCCGCCGGAACGTGCCCAGGTGGGCGGCCGGACCACCGAACGACGTCAGCCCGAGGCGCAGCGCGACGAGGAACACCTCACCCACGGACCCGGGACGGTGCTCACCAGCCACCGGTCCGCGTGACGCGCGCGAGGGTCAGTCGGCCCAGCGGGGCACACGCCCCATGAGCGTCGGCGCGGCGAGCCGTCCCACGAGCGCCTCGAAGGGAGCTCGGGGCACGCCTCGCCAGCGGAGCTCCTCGACCGTGCGCTGCGGGATGGGCGTATCGAGGCGCAGGTGCGCGAGCTCCCGGTACAGGAACGCCTCCGACCGGTGGTCGCGGAGCGACGCCGCGAGCGACGCACCGCCCCGGACGGTGACGTCCCAGCGCGCGATGGTGTCGGGGATGTCCTCGAGGTGCGGGTAGCGGCGCAGGACCGTCGCCGTGGACACCGCGCCCCATCCGGGCAGCCCCGGATAGCCATCCGACGAGTCGCCGACGAGAGCCAGGAAGTCGGGGATGCTGGCGGGCGACACCCCGAACTTCTCGCGGACCCCGTCCGCGTCCACGAAGGCCCGCTTGCGCCGGTCGTAGGTCACCACGCGGCCGTCCTCGCGGACGCACTGCGCCATGTCCTTGTCCGGCGACAGGATGACCACCCGCTCGACCGCGGCATCCTCGGCGAAGCGAGCGGCCGCTGCGCCCAGCGCGTCATCGGCCTCGAACTCGACCATCGGCCACAGCACCACCCCGATCGCCTCGAGCGCCTCCTCGGCCAGCGGGAACTGCGCGAGCAGCTCGGGCGGCATGCCCGCCTCGGTCTTGTAGCCCGCGAACCGCTCGTTGCGCCACGATCGGATGACGTGGTCCGTGGCACAGCCGAGGTGCGTCACGCCGTCGTCCCGGACGAGTGCCAGGGTGCTCTCGATGACGCCCACCGTCGCGCCCACGGGTGTGCCGTCAGCCGCGGCGTGCGGGGGACGCCCGAAATGGGACCGGAACAGCTCGTAGGTCGCGTCCAGGAGATGCAGCTGGACGCCGGCCATGCTAGGCGTCCCGGGGGACGCGGACCCCGCCGGTCGCGGGCTCGGACCGGCTCGGCGGCGCGGACCCCGCGCCGTCGCCGAGGACGTGGGCACCCGCGGCGTAGGCGGCGCCGATGATCCCCGAGGTGTTGAGGAACGCGGCCGTGACGACCTCGCTGCGGGTCTTCACGAGCTTGCCCCACTTGGCGTACTCCTTGGACACGCCGCCGCCGAAGATGAACAGGTCGGGCGAGAAGTACAGCTCGAGCCGCGCGAGATAGAGGTTGAACTGCTTGGCCCACGCCTTCCAGCCGAGCTGGCGGCGTACCCGGGCGGCGCCGCCGACGAGCGTCTCGGCATCCTGGCCGTGGAACTCGAGGTGCCCGAACTCGGTATTGGGCACGAGGCGACCGTCGATGAACAGGGCGGACCCGATGCCCGTGCCCAGGGTCAGCAGGATGACCGTGCCGGTACGGCCGCGTGCCGCACCGAATGCCAGCTCCGCGACCCCGGCGGCGTCGGCGTCGTTCACGATGAGCACCGGCCGCCCGACCGCGGCGCTGATGTTGTCGGTCGCGGGCCAGCCCACCCATCCGGGATCGATGTTGGCGGCGCTCGCCAGGCGTCCCGCCTTGACGATACCCGGCAGGCCGCAGCCGACCGGCAGCACCTCGGGCACGTCCATGCCCTCGATGGACCGCTCGACCACCCGGGCGATCGCCTCGGCGACCGCTTCGGGAGTGGACGGCTGGGGTGTCTTCTCGCGGACGCGCGGGCTCAGCAGCTCGGCCGTCGCGAGGTCCACGAGCGCAGCCTTGACGCCCGTCCCACCGACGTCGATGCCCAGCGCCGGGCCCGACAGGAGCGTCGTGCCGGAGGGCATCGCCGGGTCGGCCCCTGGGTCGGCCGTGGGGTCCCAGACCAGGTGACGGCGCCTGCCGCCCGCCCCATCGCCGCGTGCCCGATCCTCCGCCATGGAGGCAGGATACGACGCCGGGTCCTCGCCTCGTGGCTCGCCCTCCACGGCCACTCGATCGCCGGAGATGTGGTGATCGATGGCACCGATCACGGTGATCGAAACCGGCCCGCAACCGCCATCGGCCCTACACTTGCGGCCGACATGATCGACCACGACCTCGACTTCAAGCAGCAGCTCCCCGACCGTGACCCAGCGGAGACGGAGGACTGGATCGAGTCCCTCGACTCGATCGTCCAGCAGGACGGCGTCAGCCGCGCCCGGTTCGTGCTCTACCGGTTGCTCAAGCGCGCGCGCCAGCTGGATATCGGGCTGCCTGCGCTGACCCAGACCCGCTACATCAACACCATCTCGCCGGAGCAGGAGCCCGAGTTCCCGGGTGACGAGGCGATGGAGCTGCGGATCCGGCGCATGGTCCGCTGGAACGCGGTCGCCATGGTGCTGCGCGCCAACCATGCGTCGCCCGGCATCGGTGGACACCTCGCGACCTATGCCTCGGCGGCGAGCCTCTACGAGGTCGGCTTCAACCACTTCTTCCGGGGCAAGGATGCGCCCGGCATGGGCGACCAGGTGTTCTTCCAGGGGCACGCGGCGCCGGGCATCTACGCCCGCGCGTTCGTCGAGGGACGCCTCACCGAGGACCAGCTCGACCACTTCCGGCGCGAGACCGTGCCCGGGGAGGGCCTGAGCTCCTACCCCCACCCGCGGCTGATGCCCGAGTTCTGGGAGTTTCCGTCGGTGTCCATGGGGCTGTCCCCGCTGGCGGCGATCTACCAGGCCCGATTCAATCGCTACCTTCAGCATCGGGGGATCAAGGACACCAGCTCCAACCGCGTATGGGCGTTCATCGGCGACGGCGAGACCGACGAACCCGAGAC
>JBEVIK010000145.1:0-10017 GCA_040510715.1 Candidatus Limnocylindrales bacterium | reverse complement strand
AATGCCTCGAACCTTCGACCACGTGATGGAGCAGCGGCTCTAGGCGTGTACGCAAAGTATCCCGATCACCGGATTCGTGCTCGAACCCGGGCATTGTACGGGCGATCCCGAACCCTCCGTATCGCCCCGTGGCTCCACCGCGTGGCTATCCGTGGGACGCCGCCAGCGGCGTGCACGTGGTGGCTATGCGACCGTGCCCGGGTCGAACCCTGGCTATTCGCCGGAGCCTTGGGCGATGGCGGACTGGACCTCCCGGATCGCCTCGATCACCGCCTCGGGCTGGTCATCCTGGATGAAGTGCCCGGCGTCGGCGACCGTCCGCTGGATCCCGCGCGTGGACAGCGATGCCAGCTCCTCCTGCATCGCAAGCCAGGCATCGGCATCGCGAGACCGGTACGGTTCCGGCAGCTCCTCGAGCTGCTGGTCGGCGGTGAGGACGATCACCGGTCGGTCGCCAAGGTCACCGCTCGCCCGGGCCTCGTCGGCAGCGATGACGAGATCGAGCCAGCCGATATCGGCGCCGGGTGGCGTGGTCACCAACGCCTCGTTGCCAGCCCTCGCGAAGGCGATCCCCGGGTCCTCGTCGGCTCTGACCGGCGGGAGGATCGCACGATGCCGCGCCACCTGGTCGGGGTGCGACGAATCGATGAAGACGATGCCCGCGACCTCGTCCGGGTAGGCCGCGGTGAACACGCGAGCCGCCCAGCCGCCGATGGAATGCGGCAGCAACAGGTAGGGCGGCTCGATGCCGGCCGCGCCCAACAACGCGTGCAGGTCCATGGCCACGTCGTGGAGCGTCACCGGTCCGGGCCCGGGTTCGACCCCTTCGGGTGGCGGATCGCTATTGCCCGTTCCGGACCTGTCATACGCACAGGACCGGAAGTCCTCACCGGCCAGCAGGGCGCCCAGGGCGTTGAACGCGCTCGAATCCCCGCCCAGCGGTGCCTCGGCGATGACCGTCGGCAGAGTGCTGTCGGTCGGGCCGACGCAGATCATGAACAGCGACCGCCCGCCGATGTCGTACCGCTCGGCGGTGAAGGGAGGCGGGGTCGGCTCACCCCCGCCGGCACTCGAGCTCTGGGCGAGGCCGTTGCCAGCCACGCTGAGGGCCGCGACAAGGGCGATCACCGTCCCCGACAGCACGCTCGTCGTGCCATGGCCCCGTCGTGGGGAGCCCTTGGAGTCCACCTGCGACCGATGCACGCGCCCGCCTCTCCGCAGGGGACAGAGGCGGAGGCCGCCGGGATCCTACGGATACGGGATCCGGTCGCTCCGCATGCTCATGCGGTGGCCACCATGGACGCGCCCAACGTCCGTGTCAACAAGCCAGCGGGCCACGGTCGACCCTGTTTGGTGCGTGGGAGGCTGGTGAGCCGGGAAGGACTCGAACCTTCAACCAAGTGATTAAGAGTCACTTGCTCTGCCATTGAGCTACCGGCCCAGCGGGCGTGGATGGTAGCACGGGCACGCCGTCCGACGCCCATGCCGGCACCCTCGCGTCGTGCCCGGTCATCAGCGTCCGCCATGTCCGCTGAGCGGACGCTGTGACCTCTGGAGGCGCGATCGGATGACTCCTGGGTGGGGTCTCTGACGCCCATCCGTTCGCTCAGGGGACGATCCGACCGAGGAGCATCAGGCTGCGCGCGCTCGAGCGTCGTAGCGACAGCTGAGCGGACGATCCGCACGACACGTACGATCCACCGATGGACACCTCGCTGGATACGATCCTGGCTCGGATCCCGAGCCTCGGCGCCGAGGATGTGCGGGTGCTGCATGCCGCGTGGGACGGCGGCGACGCTGGCGTGCGCCGCCGGGCCTGGCAGCACGGCAAGCGCCTCCTCGAGGAGCAAGGCTCGGAGGAGACATACCAGGTGGCGAGCGACCTGGTCCGTCGCTGGGTCAACGACTCGAGGTCAGCGACGTCCCACACGAACTCGCTCGCGTTCGGGACGCTGCCCTCCTTCATCGAGCAGGACCGGCTCGACCAGCGCATCGCCGCGGCGCCCGCGCTGCTCGACGCGATCCTCGCGGCACTCGTGGGCGATGACCTCGCACCCGAGGAGCAGGAAGAGCTCGCAGCGCCCTGGCTCGAGGCCATGGGCACGCCGGCCCCGGTCGCCGACGAAGGGCCTGGTGGCTCCGGGACCGCGGGCGGCTGACCCGCACCACGAGTGCCCGTCGATCCACCTACGCTTCGGCCGTGAGCACGACCGACGCGACCCCCTCCCCCATCCCGGCCAGCGGCTTCCGGGCGCGCGTCCTCGCCCGCGAGCAGCTGTTCGGCACGTTCCTGTTCATGGGCGGCATGGGTCCCGCGGAGATCGCCGCACGCTCCGGGCTCGACTGGGTCCTCGTGGACCAGGAGCACGGCTCCGGCACGGATGCGGACCTGCTGCCCCAGCTGGCCGCCATCCAGGCGGCCGCCAGCCTGCCGGGCACCGCGCCCGACCAGGGTCGTGCCGCAGCGCTGGTGCGCGTCGAGCAGGCGACCCGCCTGCGCATCGGACGGGCCCTGGACCTCGGCGCGGAGGGCATCATGGTCCCCCAGGTCAATGACGCGGCGACGGCGCGCGAGGTCGTGAGCTGGCTGCGTTTCCCACCGGCAGGGACACGCGGCGTCGCGCTCGGCACACGCGGGCTCGCCTATGGCACGGGTGGCCATCCCGCGGTGGACCGGCACAACGAGCGGGTGACCTGCATCGTCCAGGTCGAGTCGGGCGTGGCGGTCGCGGCAGCCGACGAGATGGCCGCCATCGACGGCGTGGATTGCCTGTTCGTGGGGCCCACCGACCTGACCCATGCCCTCGGTGTCCGGGGCGACCTCGGCCACGCCAGCTATCGCGACGCCATCACCGCGGTCGCCGACGCGGCCCGGCGCCATGGCAAGGCGGCGGGAGTGATGCTCTGGACGCCCGCCGACGCTCCGGGATACGCGGAGCTCGGCTACACCCTGTTCAGCCTCTCGAACGACGGCTCCGTGCTCGACAAGGCCCTGCGAGGGCTGCTTCAGGCCGGGCGCGAGGCGATCTCGTCGAGATAGGCGTCGATCGACGGCACCGCGCGGAGCGTCCGCCGGAAGTAGGCATCGACCTCCTCCATGGCCTCCTTGCGACTCTCGTCCACGAGGGCCTGGTGCGCGGGTTCGCCATCCGCGAGCGCTTCGCGGAACCGGGTCAGCCGGTCCACCATGGCCGCCTCCTCGGGACCGTCGAGCGCCGCGATGGCGGACACGATGAGCAGGTCCACCTGGGCGAGCAGGTGCTCACGGTCGAACGACTCGCCGCCGGCGGTCGAGGCGTCGGCGATGGTCTGGAGCAGCGCGGCAAGCCGGTAGAGCGCCGTCACCGGCTCGTCGAACAGCTCCCGGACGTACGCGGCCTCGGGGTAGCGGCCGGTGAGGCGGAACACGTTGTACAGGCGCCGGGCGGCCTTACCGTGGTTGGGCGACTCCACCGTGTACCGATGGACCTCGCCTTCGAGCTGCGCCACGTAGTCGGCCACCGAGTCGGCGCTCAGCTCCTTGACGAGCCGCGTGAACAGCGGGATCGACTCCGCCTCGAGGTAGACCTCCTGGAAGTAGGGGTCGAGGAAACCGTCGAGCGGCACGATCTCGCCGTCAGGCGCTTCCCACGTGGGGTCGATGACGTTGGATGCGTAGGACAGCAGCCCGCGCGGCGGGTCTGCGACGACCCAATCGAGCTTGGCCCAGCCCGGGCGCCCGGGCGCGCTCCCCCACTCGATCGCGACGACCGACCCGTCCGACAGGGTCAGGTCCTGGGTGCCCGCGACCACCTCCTGGGGCGTCCACGAGATCCAGTGACCGGGCACCACCGCCTCGCCCCGGACCGTGCCGGCTCGATCGTGCGTGCCCCATTTGACCTCCCACAGCCGGTACCCGACACCCGAGACCGTCGCGAGCGCCTTGTCCCGGAGGACCCCACCCAGCCGGTCGATGGCCGCCTCCCTGGTGGCCGCCCGGATGTGGACCCGTTCGAAGAAGTCGCAGTCGGCGGGGAAGCGCTGGATCCGTCCCTGGGCCGCCGACCCCGAGAGCGCCAGCGCGGTCATGACCTCGGGCGGCGCGTCGGGGATGCCCACGACGGCGATCACGTGACGCAGGCGCGTGAGTCCCTCGGGATCGCTGTCGGCCATCGTCACCCGGTGCCCGAACACGCCGCTCTGGATGTCCAGCTGGACACCGCCACCTGACTCGGCCCCCATCGCGGCGATCCATCGGAGCGCCTCGTCGCGGTCGAGCTCGACCCCCATCCGCTGCGCGGACTCGAGGATGCTCTGGAGCGGGTCGTCGGGCGCGGCACTGGGTTCCATGCCCCGATCGTAGGGCACTTGGCGCGTGGAGCGTCGCGCGCCCCGCCGCGCGCCCACGGGTATCCTGCGCGCCGTGAGCCGAGACCCCCGCCCGACCGATGACCGCGAGATCCCGCCAGCCGACCTGCGCATGCTCGCCCGAGCACGTTCCCAGGCACGTCGGGAGCACCGCTTCGACGAGGCGGACCGGATCCGCGCCGAGATCGAGGCGCAGGGCTGGAAGGTGGTCGATCGGGGTGCCGAGGCACGCCTCGTGCGCGCCCACCCGCACGATGTCGTGGAGGCGGACGGCGTCACGCGCTACGGCTGGACCGGCGCGGTCCCGTCGGATGGCGGGGCGGAGGGTGTGCCGGCGGCGGACCCGACCGCCATCACCGTCGTCGTCCGGGCACTGCCCAAGGTCGAGGCGACCGATTCGCTGGTGGCGCGCCTCACGGGCGGCGGCACGCGTCCCAGGCACGTCCTCGTGGTGGCCGGCGAGGACCGGCCCGACCCGACGCTGGACGGCACCGATGTCATCCGGATGCGCGGCGAGGTGAGACCGGGCACGCTGCTGGCAGTCGCGCTCCGGCGCGTCGCCGATGGCGTCGTGGTCGTGGGCGAGCGCTGGCCGGCGGACGCGACCCCGGACGACATCGATGCCCTGGCGGCACGGCTGGGCGACCCGGAGGTGGCGGTGGCGGGCCTCGACGGCCTCCGCAGCGATGACCTGCGACGCTTCCGCGCCGGGAGCGGGGCGGACACGCCGGTCGAGGCGGTCGGCTGGGCGGGTCTCGCGTTCCGCGCCGTCGATGCCCGCGCCCGCGGCGAGGTCGACGAGGGCTTCAACGATGCCGACCTGCTCGCGGCGTGGTGGAGCCTGGTGCTGCGAGACGATCCGGACTCGGCCGCACCCCGGCGCGCGCTCGCGCTCCGCGCCTCCGAGGCTGCCCCCGACGACGCCCTGCGCGACGACCGGGCGACCCGGCGTGACCGCTATCGGCTCATCGACTCGTTCGCGGGACGCGACGACCTGCTGGTCGGAGGCGGGCACGGCGCCTGAGAGGCGCGTCGGGTCCGGGACGGGGCGTCAGATCCGGAAGTCGGTCGGACCCAGCATCACCGCCACCGACACGACGAGCGCGACGACCACGAACCCGAGCACTGCCATGAGCCCCGGTCTCGGCTGGCGGCTGCCACCCGTCGGGTCCGTGCCGGTCCAGAATTGCCTCAGCATGACGGCGCCCCTGGGGATGACCGCGTAGCCCAGCCAGCAGCCCGCCACGAGTCCACCGATGTGGGCCGCGTTGTCGACCCTCCCGCCCATGAAGAACCCGAAGGCCAGGTTGACGGCGATGAGCCCGACGATCTGCGTGGTGAGGTTGCGGGCTTGTCGGGTGAGCGCCGGCTTGTGGACACGGTCGGCGACCAGGAGCACCCCGAACAGCCCGAAGATCGCGCCGCTCGCGCCCACGGCCGGCCCCCCCGTGAACAGGTAGCTCGCCGCCGACGCTGCCGCCGCGCACGCGAGGTACAGCGCCAGGAAGCGGACATGGCCGTAGAGCGCCTCCACGATGGGTCCGACCAGGAACAGCGCGTACATGTTGAACGCGAGGTGGAGGAACAGCCGGTCGTCATGCACCAGGACGACCGTGAACAGTCGCCAGTACTCGCCGGCCGCGATGCCCTCCGGCGTCAGCGCGAGCCATTCGTACCAGTCGCGCCAGAGGGGCTCGTCGACCAGGAGCACCCAGACGCCGATGGCAAGGGTGATGGCCATGATCACCCATGTCACCAACGGTTGGGGCGCGCCCCCTGTCCGGGAGCGGGCGAACTGCCGCCGCGCGGTGCCCGTGTCACCCATCTCCTTGGCCAGCCAGCCGAGGCGTGACGCGATCTCCGGTCGCTCCGATGCGGGAGCCCGCTTGTCCGCTTCCCGATACGCCCGAGCCGCGCCCGCGAGGTCGCCGCCGCGGACGCGGGACGCCGCCAGCTGTTGCCACGCGCGCCAGGTCAGCGGACCCTCGGGGGCCTGGGTGGCCGAGATCCACGCCTGGATCGCCGCCGGCTCGTCGTCCAATCGGTACCGGCACTCGGCCAACCCCAGGAGCGCTGCGACATGGAGGTCGGGGTCCTGGTTGCCGACCACCCGGGCAAAGGTGACCGCCGCGTGCTCCCAGTCGCTCTGCTCAGCCATCGACTGCGCGCGCTGGAGCAGGCCGACGGCGACCGCCGGGTCGAGCGGACCTGCGCCGGTCATCGCGTGGGTCGCGCTGCCGACAGGTAGGCCAGCGGCAGCGACGACCGACCGAGCGTGCCCCGGGGTCTCGCCGGACCACCGGACTCGGCGTCGATGGCGCTGACCGCGATCTGGCTGGCCCGCACGTCCGCGGCGAGATGCCCCAGCGCGTGGAGGACCCGCGCTACGAGGTCGTCGGCGACCTCATCGGCGAGCACCATCCGGCCGGACCCCGTGGGGTATTCGAGCAGGAGCGGCGAGCCGCGCACGCCCCCGTGCGCACGCAGCGCGTCCGCGAGGAGGCAGGTGAGCGTCACCGACACCTGGCCCTGCCACAGCGGAGCACCATCGGTGTCCCGCGCTCCCGCGGGGTGATAGCGGACCTCGGCGGTGGTACCGCCCATGTCCACGTGTACCGGCTCACCGACGTGCGCCCGGCTGAGGGTCCGGATGCCGTACGGCGACAGGAACCCCTCGGCATCCAGCACGTGCTCGAGCGCCCACGCGAGGCGCGACCGATTGGCGACCGAGACCAGCACGTCCCCGCGATCCCGCCGGCCGCTGCGCCCCCGGATGATCGAGCCGGAAAGCTCCGGCCGCTCGGCGAGCGTCGCGTCCACACGCGCCGCGAGCGCAGGCAGTCGCTCGAGCGCCTCGCCCGGGATGACGGTCACCGCGAGCAGCGGGACCAGCGACAGCATCGACCGCGCCGGGATGCGCCGGAAGGACCCGTCCTGTGCCCGTGCGACATCCAGGTAGGCGCCACGCCCCTGGTCCCACATGCCCAGGCCGTCACCCACCGCGTCGAGCGAGTCGATCATGTTCACCACGGTGTCGAGGAACGTGACCGCCATGTCCTCGTACCCGGCGTCGATGCACGCGATGGTGGTCGCGAGCCGGAGCATCGAGACCATGTGCGGCGCCAGCCACGCCGCGCCGTTGGCGTGCGCGAGCCCGGGTGCGTCGTCCACGACGCCCCGCGGCAGGACCCGCGGCCGGTCGAGGGCCGGCAGCCCGCCGTGGAGCGCGTTCCGCCCATCGAGGTCGAGCTGATCCACCCACCACGCGGTCAGCGCCAGCAGCCGCGAGCTCGCCTCCTGCAGGAACGCGAGGTCCTCGTGTCCCGTGCGGGCGAGCAGCAGGTCATGGACCCGAAGGGTCGCCCATGCCTCCAGCGGGGGCGCGCCAGGTGCCTCGGTCTGCGGTCCGGCATCGTGCGCCCACGCCGCGAGCGACTCGAGGAGCATGTCCCGGGCACGCCGGGGATCGAGCGTCGCGAGCGCGACCGCATCGAGCGCGGCGGCGAGGCGCGTGCGTGGCTCCCCGGTGAGCAGCTCCGCGGCCAGCCGTCGCACGAGCGGTGCCGGGACGCCCGGCGATGGGAACGACCCTGTCAGCCACGCATCCGACTCTCGGGCACGCACACCCAGGGTGGCCTCGGCGTCGGGTCCGACCGGCGGTGGCGGAGCGTCGGCCTCCGCGAGGCGGAGCCGGATCTCGGTGCGCTCCCCGGACGACAGTGGCACGTGGTGGTGGATGACGAGCGTCGCGGGTGAGCCTGGAGGCGCAGGACGCACCGATGGCTGGATGCGGCCCCGGTTCGCGTCCGTGAGCCACCAGGGGCTGCTGTCGGGCGGGTCGAGCCGGATGACCGTGGCATCGGCGGGGCCCGTCGTCGTCTCCCACGCGAGGCGGGGCCTCGGGGCGAGCTCGTCCGGACCGGGTGCGTCCGCGCCCAGCGTGACCAGCACGTCGATGGTGGCGACGCCCTCGGCCGGACCGTCGAGCGCCAGGCGCGCGACGACATCGCGTGGACCACGCCGAGCGAGCTCGATCGTCACGAGGTCGCCGGCGGACGCGCGCACGTGGCTCCCGGTCGGCGTCGCCTGCTCCGCGCTCATGAGTGCCGGATGGCCGTCCACCAGGACCTGCAGGTCGAGGTGGGCACGGCGGACCGCATCGTGCAGGACGAGCGCGCCAGATGTCACGGTCACCGCCCACGCGCGCCACGCCGCGGCTGGCCCGTCGGCCGCGGCCATCCGGGCGTGCTCTGCAGCCGCTCCGGTGACCGGTCTGAAGCTGGCTCGTCGGGGCGACGCTCCCGATCGGCTCACGTGGCGTCCCCGTCCAGGTCGAGCGCGAGCTGCGGCGCCGGGCCCGGGAGCGCCGTGCTCGAGAGGTCGGCGCGGCGTCGGGTGGTACGCGTGCGCGGTGGCTGGATGCCGGGCGCGCCGATGGGCTCACCCACCTGGGCCGCCAGTCGCTCGGCGATGGGCCACCAGTCGGTGTCATCCCGGACCGCCGACGCGGGCATCGGTACCAGCCGCCCGGCGGGCACCATCGTCGGGAGCGTCGTATCGAGGATCGCCTCGACCTCATCGCGGAAGTCATCGGCCGTGGAGCGGGTGCCGTCGGGGCGGAGTGGCACGTCGGGCAGGAGGCGGACCACGAGGTCGTAGGTCGCCGCCCAGGCGGTCACCAGCGGTGTCACCGCGAACCGGTCCTCCCCGTGGCAGGCACGCAGGTAGTAGGCGTGGTTGTCCATGGCGGCGCGGTCGGTGACCAGGACCTGCGCCTTGGGTGCGAGCTCCAGCTCCTGGCGGATCTGCGACATGAGCACCCACAGCTGGGCCTCGCCCGTGGCCGACTCGTTGATGCCCAGCGGGTTGTCGCGCACGACCTCACGCGCGAACTCGACGGACCGCCCGGCACGCTGGACCGTGCCGGCGAACGCGTGCGCAGCCGTGGTCTTGCGGATGCCGTGGGACCCGATGAAGGCGATCTTGGCACAGCGCGTCCACGTCACCCGGGGAGGGTACCCGGCTCGGGCGCGAGACGCGGGCGGGCGTGTCCAGGGCAAGGAAAAGCCCCAGCTGAACGTGGGACGCATGTCGTTCAGCGGGGGCGTCATGGAAGATACACGAGACTTACCTTGTACGCATAAAGGCCGCCTAACGAAACGGCCCGCTGAGGCTGCAACTGCCATGACCACGCGTGGGCGCGCTCGGGGCGGCCCGCATCAGGCACCCGGGGATGGTCCGCCCTTCCCTGCGGCGCCCAACGCGAGCCGCAGGTCCGCGAGCTCGCCGCGGGTCCGGTCGAGATCCTCCCGGGCGGCCGCCATCTCGGTCCGCAGGAGGCCCAGCTCCTCCACCAACGCCCGCTCAGGGACCGCAGTCGTCTGCCCTGGGGGGTCGTCGTCCGACACTCGTTCCGCCAGGGCGTCGTCCTCGGCTGGCGAGCTCACGAGCAGGCTTGCCAGGATGCTCGCAAGAGCGCCGATGACGGCGATGCCCGCGAACATCACCCCGACTGCGACGATCCGTCCGCCGGGCGTGGTGGGATAGGTGTCGCCATAGCCGACGGTGGTGATGGTCACGAACGCCCACCACAGGGCATCCCCGCCGGTCGTGATGTTCGGGTCGGTCCCACGGCTCTCGAAGAACAGCATGAGCACGCTCGAGATGGTG
>JBEVIK010000144.1:0-8193 GCA_040510715.1 Candidatus Limnocylindrales bacterium | reverse complement strand
AGGAGGCCGAGCCACGCTACGAGTCGTGCTCGCAGATGGAGTTCGCAGAGGTCGTGACCCTGCCGCCCACATGGCTGTTCGTAGATGGCCCCAACACGCTCACGGTCCAGACCGATGCGCAGCGCTGAGATCGAGCAGCTGCTGCCAGCGGTGTACCAGCTCGCCCTCCACCCGGTCGAGGGCTGGGGCCTCGAGCCGGACCGCCGGCTGGGTGCCGTGCTCGACGCGATGGAGGCGCTCCACGATCCCATCGAGCAGGCGCTGCATGGGCTCGATGCCTGGATCGACCCCCGGCGCGCCCCGGACGCCTTCGTTCCCTGGCTCGCCAGCTGGGTCGATCTCGACCGGTTCGCGGGTGGCGAGGTCGGGCCGTCGGCGGCCGAGACCGCGCGGCTGCGGGAGCTCGTGGCCGGGGCCAGCGATCTCGCCCGCTGGCGCGGCACCACGCGCGGGCTGGTCCGGTTCCTCGAGATCGCGACGGGGCTCGAGGGCTTCGACGTGGACGAAGACCCGCTCGACGCGGACGGTCGCCCACGACCGTTCCACGTCGTCGTCCGTGGACCTGCGCAGGCGGTCGAGCTGCGGCCGCTCATCGAGCGTATCGTCGAGTCGGAGAAGCCGGCCCATGTGACCTGCGACCTCGTCCTCGGCGAGCAAGCCTAAGGGGGGCGGTCATGGCACCACCGGCATCCTATCCGGGCAAGTCCTTCTGGGACTCCATCCTCGGCTGGCTCCCGGCATGGCTCGGGTTCGTCCTGGGCCTGGCCGCGGGGGTCATCCTCATCATCATCGGCGTCGTGGGTGATACCGAGCGCGCCGGGCTCATCGCGTTCGGCATCGCGGCGATCGCGAGCGTGGGCATCGCGTGGTGGTCCGGCTCCCGCCAGGAGCCGCGCATCAACCCCAAAGAGAAGAGCCTCGGTGCGTACCTGAGCCGCATCGAGCAGATCCCGTGGCTCATCATCCTCGGCCTGTTCGTGGTCGCGGTCATCATCGTGCTGGCGACCTGAGCGACCGCCGGTGAGCGCCTTCGGCATCACGCCCGCGAGCACGACGATCCCGCTGGACGAGGGTCGCCACGGCGTCGCGTCGTTCACGGTCACCAACCAGCTGGGCCGACCCGTCCGGGCCGTGGCGAGCGTCACGCCCGTCGGCACCCCGACGGCCGACCCCGGCTGGTTCATGGGCCCCGAGCGACCCGAGCGCGAGCTCGCGCTGGACGCCGCTGACCAGTTCACGGTCGAGCTCACGGTCCCCGAGGGCGTGCCGGGCGGGACCTACGGGTTCCGGCTCGACGTGGTGTCGGTGACGCTCCCGGAGGAGGAGTTCGGGCACGGACCCGCCGTCACCTTCCAGGTGCCCGATCCGCCGCCTGTCGTGATCCCACCGCCGCCTGACCCGCCCTCCGGATACATCGAGACGGTCATGGGCGCCGTGCTGGGCGCCATCGTGGGTGGTCTCGGGACCGGTGTCATCGGGGGCATCGCCATCCTCATCGCCGCGGGCCTGAGCAGGCCCGATGACCTCTCGGAGGCCATCGGCGACATCATCCTGTTCGTGCTCTTCGTGATCCTCGCGATCTTCATCGGCATCTGGGTCGGTGCCGCCGTCGGCATCAACCTGCTGCTCTAGCTGCGCGGCTTCGAGAAGCCCCTCCAGACGGCGGCGCCCTTCGCGGTGTTGCTGCCCATCTGGGGCATCCTGGTCCTGGTCATCGGCGGCCGCTTCGTCCCCGACGGCGTGGTGGGCGTCGTGGTCGGCCTGCTCCTCGCGATACTCATCGTCGTGGTCCCGGCGCTGGTCGCGCGGGCCATCTACCGGTTCCGGGCCATCGGGCGGCTCTAGGGTGGGGATCTGGTTCGACATCACCGCGGTACGGGCGACGATCGTCCTCGATGAGGGCCGTCGCGCCGAGGCGGTGTTCACGGTGGGCAACGCCACGGACGCGCCGATCCGGGGCGAGGCGGTGATCCAGCCAGGCGACGGGGCGGACCCATCGTGGTTCGTGGTCGATCGGCCCGAGCGATCCTGGGAGGTCGGGGAGTCCGACCAGGTGGTGGTCGCGATCGTGGTGCCGGCCGACGTGCCCGCGGGAGCACGCAGCTTCCGGCTTCGGATCCAGCTGGTCGGCGGCGTGCCGGAGGAGGACTTCGACGCGGGGCCACCGTTGGGATTCGACGTGCCCCCCACGGCCCCGCCGCCGATCCCACGCAAGCCCTTCCCGTGGTGGATCGTGGCGCTCGTGCTTCTGGTGATCGTCATCGTGGTCGCGGGTGGCGTGTTCGTGGCCACGCGGCCGTCGCCCACGCCGACCCCGGCACCCAGCCCGACGGCGGCCCCCACGCCGACACCGACACCCGCACCCACGCCCACCCCGACCCCCGGGCTTCCGAACCTCGTCATCGACCCGGGCATCGACGTCGTCACGAGCAGCGAGGACCTCGTGTTCGGCGAGCGGCCCATCCTGATCACCGAGGTCACCGCGACGATCCGCAACATCGGTCAGAGCCCGGCTGGCCCGTTCTCCGTGCGGGCCGAGAGCGGTGTGAGATCGGCGACACAGGCCGTCGGCGGACTGGCGCCGGATACCTCGACCACGGTGACGCTGACCATCCTCGGTCTGCCCCGGCGCGGGACCATCACCGTGGACCCGACCGGTTCCGTCAGCGAGACGAACGAGGGCGACAACCAGCGCGCGTTTTGACGCGCGCCCCGAAACCTGAGGACCTGACGTGCGGCTCCCGCGTCCACTGCTCATCGCGGTCGTCGTGATCATCGTGCTCGGCGTGGCCAGCTGCGGCGTCTCGATCGTCAGCCTGGACGACGACCCGGGCGACCCGCGGAGCGGCCTGACCGAGTTCCTCGACGGCCTGATGCCGGGGACCCCGCCGGTCGAGCTGGACACCACGACGGCGCCCTGCCTCGTGGGCGAGGAGCTGCGCATCGACACGGGCGCCACCTGCCAGGTGACCATCCTGCCCACGGGCGACCTGCGGCGCGAGCTGGTCCTTCGGGTGACCGCCGGCCGGGTCCGGTTCGACGTGGACCAGGTGGTGGGCGGCCGATCCATCGACTCCGGACCCGAGGTCGTGCCGACCTCCGACGGCCAGCGCGAGGTGTCGGTCGTCGTCCAGCGCGAGGACTCGGCCGGTCTGGCGCTGGCATGCCTGCTGCCGGTCGACTGCGTGCTCGCCGTGAACCCGGACTGAGCGCCCGGATCCATCAACCGGGGGCGCGCACCGAGCTCGGGACCTCGGGTGTCTTGGGCTTGCTCAGCTGGAGCACGCGGACGATGCCGATGATGGACCCCACCAGCAGCAGGATCGCCCAGATGACGCCCAGGATGCCCAGGATGATCGCGGCCACGGCGTCGGTGACGCTCACGAGGACCCGGGGCACGATGCCGTGGAGGAAGCTGATGATGAGGTTGCCCACGAGCGAGGTCAGGACCAGCAGCACCAGACCCTTGTTCTGGAGGAACCGCTGGTGGGCGAGCACCAGTGACGCGCCCATGCCCAGCTTGAGCAGGAGCAGGACGAACAGGATGGCGGCGGCCTCGGCTCGAGCGAAGTCCCCGAACACCGCGAGATAGACCGCGATGCCGAAGAACGAGGCGATGAGCGCGAGCATCAGCATCAGCAGCAGGATGGCCACGACGATCGCGACGATGGACATGATGATGAGCACGATCGAGAGCAGGCATCCGGCACAGCCCTGGATCCGCCCGACCAGCGGATGCGGCAGCACGACGCCGAGGCCATAGAGCACCGTCGCGAACACGAGCTGGGAGTCGACGAGCGCGAGGCACATGATGGCGATGCCCGGTGGGTCGCCCGTGTCGAGACCCGCGATGGCGCGCAGTCGCGGCGCCGCGCCCGCCCCGATCTCGAGCAGCACGATCGCGATCGAGAGCGCGATGGCGAGGGCCAGGAATGGCTTGCGCAGGGCGTCCATCGAGCTCAGGGGGCGAGGTCGATGGTGACGGCGTGCTCCCCGGGCGCCAGCACGCGCACCGAATAGCCCCACTCGGCGGGCGGTCGTTCCGCGACCAGGCGACGGCTGGCATCCGTCTCGTTGGTGAGCACGAGCTCGATGAGCCGACCATCCGCGCGCGCCGCGTCCACGATCGATGCCAGGCACTCCGCGTCGGGGTTCCCGTACCGGCCGTCGGCGGAGATGGCGTAGGTGGTCGCGGTGACGCTTCGGAAGAACGCCGGCGTGGCGTTGCGGGAGCTGCCGTGGTGGGGCACCTTGAGCACGTCCACGTGCAGCCGGTCCTGGGGATCGAGGAGGCCGCGGTCCCGGAGGCCGTCCAGCACATGGTCCCCCCGACCATCCCCGGTCAGCAGGATGCTCCGACCTCGCGAGCGGACGAGCAGCACGATGCTCGAGAGGTTGGGCACGCTCCGGTCGGGGGCGACGCGGGACGGGCGACGGCCCGACGCCACGTCCCGGCCATGGCGCGCCAGCCAGCGGAGCCACTCCTCGCGCAGCTTGGCGAGGATCGCCTCGCCGGGACCCACGACGTCCACCCGCGGTCCCGCCAGGCGCAGCGACGGGGTGTCGTCCAGGAGCACGCGGGCATCCGCGAAGCGGTCGTTGATGGGGATCCGCAGGCTGGTCGCCGCCCACTGGAGCGCGTCCCCCTCGGCGACGCCGGGTCGCAGCGGTGCGAACCCCGTGACGGGAGGCGCGATGCGCCCGACCCTCGGCAGCGTCTCGGTCGCCGCCATCGAGGCCAGGGCCTCCCGGACCCGTGGTGCGATGTCCATGCCGCCGGCAGCGAGCGAGAAGGCGTTGTGCCACAGGGCACGGATGCGCGGCACCGAGGCCGGTGGGGCCTGTCGATCGGCGGTCGCACCCGGCCGGTCCCGTGCCAGCTCCTCGAACAGGTCGAGCAGGCCGGTCACGTGGTCGTTGTCGATGTGGCTGAGCACCACCGCGTCGATGACCGTGCCCCGCTCGGCGAGCCCCGCGAGCACCGGTCGCAAATGGTGCTCCCAGGTGCCCGATGGACCGCCGTCGATGAGCAGCGCTCGCGGTCGGTCGGGCGAGCCGTATCGCAGCACGAGGCAGTCCCCGAACGCGGCCTGGACGACGTCGAGCGCCAGCACGTCTACGATGGCCGCGGGAGGCGATGACGATGGGCCGTCAACGAAAGGACGCCTCGGCCCGACAGGCGGCCACGACCGACCTGCAGGGACCGGCGGGGCAGCTCGACCTGGGCCTCCTCCGGGAGACCATCACGGGACTGCTCGGGGAGCTGGGTCCGCGGGTCACCACGCCCGTCGCCGTGCGCGATGCCCGGGTGGACGACGGGGGGCGCATCGTGTGCGACGTCGACGTGTGCTGGCTCGTGCCCCTCGAGGGCACGGCGCCCGACGACGCTGCGGGGTCCACCGCCACGGCCGAGCGCGACATCTGCGTCCCCGCGCCGACCGACGGGCAGGTGTGCCTGGGTCCGGCGGGCGACCTGGTGTCGGCCGACGTGCGGCCACCCGGCAGCGACGCCCAACGCGAGGTGCGTGCGTGGGCAGGGCAGCTCATCGCCACTGGAGCGGTGCGAGGCGTGCCCCGCGAGGCTCCGGCCTTCGGCCCGCCGCCACGACCCACCCACGAGCTCCACGCAGAAGCCGGCTGCCGCCAGGTCCTGCGCAGGATCGGCTACAGCGCCTGACCATCTCGGACGGCGCCGGCGACCGTCCCTCGCGCGCGCCGCGCGAACCCGATGCGGACGATGGTGGGCTCGCCGTTCAGCCGCACGATGCGGTGCGTGGGAGGGAAGGGCGAGCCGGCCTGGCGCGGTGGCATCGCGCCCGCGATCCGGGCAGGCCCCCGGAGCCTGCGCCGAGGTCCGGGCGTCACGTCAGCGTCGAGACCTGCCACGTCACCGTTGGCCACGAGGGCGCGCGCGAACGCGAGCCCCTCCGCCTCGACGTCGCCCTCGGCGGGGTGGATCTCCCCGAGCACGCCCACCACGCTCCTGCCACGGGTCCTCACGCGGGCCGTCCCGGGGACCTGGATGTGGATGCCGTCGAGGCCGTGGACCGTCACCTCCACCGAGCGATAGGCAGCGACATGCGCGATGTCGCCGTCCACCACGGATGTAGCCTCGGTGTAGGTCAGGCGGGTGCCCACGGGCATACCCATCCGTTCGCGGAGCTGGCTCGACGCGGCGCCCCTGGTCCTCCCGCCGGGGAGCGGCACCGGCAGCGAGACGCTGGGCGCCGGGAGCGGCAACCCGTGTGCCTCGAAGGCGCCGCGGATGGCCGCCACGTGGACACCGCCATTGAGCGTCACGTCGGACGACAGCATCCGGCGTCCCACGCCCTCGAACGTCCGAGGCGTCGCGGGCACCGTGCGGACCGCGGCGATGAGCAGACGACCCGCGGTCCGTGCCGCACGCGCCAATGCGGGTGCGGTGTGCGGTCCCGCGCGATAGATGGCGCGCACGGTGTCATAGAAGGCCCCGCTGAACACCCGCGAGAAGCTGTGCGCCTCGGCGGACAGGGTATCGGCCGGAGCCGAGGGCGGGAGGCGGGTCGGGTCGGACCACCGGAAGCCGTTGCGCGCGTGGCGCAGCGCCCCTGCCTCGACGCTCGCAGGCCCGAACTCCTGCAGGATGGCGTCGCCCAGCTCCTCTGCCAGCGCCTCCACGAACTGGCCATCCTCGAGGTCGGGCGAGGAGTCCACCACCGCCTCCCGGATGATCCGGTCCTCGAGCGCGGTGAGCACCGCCAGGCAGTCGCCGAACGCCTCGTGGAGGGCGGCCACCTCGAGGAACGGGACATCGAAGAAGTCCGGCCGGATCATGTCCAGGAGTGCGTGTCCCTCCTCGTGCACGACCACGTCGACGCTCTCCGCGGAGTGCGTCAGGCGCCCGCCGTACTGGTGGTGGAAGAACTGGAGGCTCACCCGGTCGTAGAACGCGTTGAGGTCGTCACCCGCGTCCGTGAGCACCTGGAGGGTGCGTTGGTTCCCGATCCACGCGGGCGGGTACTCACCGGTCAGGACGCGCCAGGTACGAAGGCCACGGATGAGCGCCTCGCTCGCCTGCCAGTGGCCGAACTCGGGGGTGTCGGGCCGGTACATGCCGGCGGGCACGACCGGCTGGAGGTCGAACCCGGCACTGCCCCGGGGCTGGGACCGCGCCGCGACCTGGCGCATCGGCGGACCCCCGACCGCCATCGGATCGTTGGGGATGTAGGCCATCGTCGCCACGACCGACTCCTTCCGCCGGGAGCCGCGAGCCGAGGCCATCGGGGCCTGCCGAGCGAGTTGGGCGCGGGCGTCCCTGTCCGAGTGCGAGTGCTCGTTCGAAGGCCCGAGGCTAGCACGCATGCAACCGCGAGTCCACCATGATCTGACCGGTCGCCTCGACGGTGGCTGGTAGGCTGGTCGACATGCGTCGCGCAGCCAGGGTGGCCTCCCTCGGGGTCATCGCCCTCGCCGCCTCGGTCGCCACCACGGGCTCCGCGTTCGCGTTGCCACGTGTGGCGGCGGCGTATCACAGGCCGTGGGAGGTGCGCTCCGAGCTGCGGCGGTTGGAGCGTGAGCACCCTGAGCTCGTCCGGGTGTCGGTCATCGGGCGGTCGTACGAGGGCCAGGACATCCTGATGGCGAAGGTCTCCGACCGGCCGGGCATCGACGAGGACGAGCCGGAGGTGTTCCTCAACGCGCGGATCCATGCCCGGGAGCACATCACGACCGAACAGGCCCTTGTGCTGCTCCACTGGCTGACCGACGGCTACGCCACCTCGAGCCGGATCCGGCGGATCGTGGACCGGACCGAGGTCTTTATCGTGCCCGACCTCAACCCCGACGGAGCGCGGTTCGACCTGAAGGGCCCGCGCTACAAGGGATGGCGCAAGAACCGCCAGCCGAACCGTGGCGCCAAGGGCACCGACCTCAACCGGAACTTCGGCTATCGCTGGGGATGCTGTGGCGGCTCGGACCCGTGGCCGTCGTCCAACCTGTACCGGGGCCCGCGCCGGTTCTCGGCACCCGAGGCGCGCATCGTCCGCGACCTGGTCGGGAGTCGCGAGTTCGTGGCCGCCATCTCGCTCCATTCCTATGGCGGGCAGGTGCTCTGGCCCTACGGCTACACCACGAGGGACCGGCCGAGCGACATGCCCGCGACCCTCCATCGGACCCTGAGACGGCTGGCGAGGGGGATCGCATCGCGCAACGGCT
>JBEVIK010000143.1:0-6276 GCA_040510715.1 Candidatus Limnocylindrales bacterium | reverse complement strand
TCCGCGCCGAACGGGTCGTCGAGGGCCATGTTGGCGAGGGCGTCGGCGGCACGGTTGTTCTTGCGTGGCTCGTGGACCGCGCTCCAGCGACGCAGCGCGCCCAGCCGCCGCGCCGCTTCCGCGAACAGTCCCTGGAGCTTGGCGTCCTTGACCCGCCAGCGCCCGTTGAGCTGCTCCACGATGAGCTTGGAGTCGAGCCGCAGGTCCACCTCCTGCGCGCCCAGCCGCTCGGCTTCCCGGAGGGCCAGCACGAGCCCCGCGTACTCCGCGACGTTGTTGGTGCGCACGCCGAGTGCCCGCGCCACCACCGCCACGGCCATGGCGTCCGGGTCGAAGGCGTCGGGCCGCGTCGCGTCGATGAGCACCGCTCCGGCCGATGCCGGTCCCGGGTTGCCCCGGGCCGCGCCGTCGGTGCGGATGACCAGGCGCTCGTAGCGCTTCCGGCGCGGCTCCTCCGCGGGCTCGTCGAGGGGCGGCAGTCCGGCGCTCAGACCCTGCGCTCCACGATGGCCGAGGAGACCTCGAGGATGGCGCGCGTGATCTGGATGCCACGCGGACAGGCGTCGGTGCAGTTGAACACCGTGCGACAGCGCCACACGCCATCGGCGTCCGCGAGGATCTCGAGGCGCTCATCCGCGCCCTCGTCGCGGCTGTCGAAGATGAACCGGTGGGCGTTGACGATGGCCGCGGGGCCCACGTACGAGTCCTTGGCCCAGAACGAGGGGCACGACGTGGTGCACGCGGCGCACAGGATGCACTTGGTGGTGTCGTCGTAGCGTGCCCGGTCCTCGGGGGACTGGAGGCGCTCACGCGCGGGCATCGGGCCCTCGTCCACCTGGAAGGGCATGACGCTGCGGTACTTCGCGAAGAAGTCCTCCATGTCTACCACCAGGTCCTTGATGACCCGCAGCCCCGGCAGCGGCGCGATGCTCACCTTCGAGCCCAGCTGGTCGATGCGGATCTTGCAGGCGAGGCGATTACGGCCGTTGATGAGCATCGCGTCGGAGCCGCACACGCCGTGGGCGCAGCTGCGACGGAAGGTCAGCGAGCCGTCCTGCTCCCACTTCACGGTGTGGAGCAGCGACAGCAACGGCGCGGTCGGCTCGGCCTCCACCGTGTAGCGCTCCCAGTGCGGCTTCTGGTCCCGCTCCGGGTCGTAGCGCAGGATCTTGAGCTGGACCTGCATGGGTGGTCGGGCCCCTTTCGTCAGTAGACGCGCGGCTTGGGCTGGAACGTGGTGATGGTGACCGGCTTGTAGCGCAGCTCCGGCCCGGCGTCCGAGCGATACGCGAGCGTGTGCTTGAGCCAGTCCGTGTCATCCCGGTCGGGGAAGTCCTCGCGTGCGTGGGCACCCCGGCTCTCCCGGCGCGCCTCCGCGCCGACGGCCACGACCTCGGCGCAGTCGAGCAGGTAGCCCAGCTCGCGTGCCTCGAGCAGGTCCGTGTTGAACACCGTGCCCTTGTCGGCGATGCGCACGTCCCGGTAGCGCTCCTTGAGCTCGCGGACCCGGTCCACGGCCCGCTTGAGGCTGTCCGCCGTCCGGTACACGCCCACGTCGTCCATCATCACGTCCGCGAGCGCGGCGCGGATGTGCGCCGGGTTCTCGCCGCTCTGGCGCTCCTTGATGGCCGCCAGCTCGGCGCGTAGCGGCTCGGCAGCGTCCGCGGGCAGGTCCGGCAGCGCCGCGCCCGCCACGTCGTGGGCCATCGAGCGGCCCGCGCGCCGTCCGAACACGAGGATGTCGATGAGCGAGTTGGTGCCCAGGCGGTTCGCGCCGTGCACCGAGACGCAGGCGCACTCGCCGGCCGCGTACATCCCGGGAAGGTTGGTGCCGCGCTCGTCGAGCACGACCCGGGACTCCACGTCGGTGGGGATGCCACCCATGGCGTAGTGCGCCGTGGGCGTGATGGGCACCGGCTGGGTGATGGGCTCGACACCCTGGTAGACCCTCGAGAACTCCGTGATGTCGGGCAGCTTGGCGTCGATGACTGCCTTGCCCAGGTGCGTGAGATCGAGGTGGACGTGGTCCTTGCCGCCGATGCCCCGCCCCTCGCGGATCTCCATGGTGATGGCCCGGCTGACCATGTCCCGGGGCGCCAGCTCCATGAGCTTGGGTGCGTAGCGCTCCATGAACCGCTCGCCCGCGTCGTTGCGCAGGTAGCCCCCCTCGCCCCGAGCCGCCTCGGACAGGAGGATGCCCAGGTCCGGGATGCCCGTGGGGTGGAACTGGTAGAACTCCATGTCCTCCATCGGCACGCCGTGGCGGTACGCGAGGGCCACGCCGTCGCCGGTGAGGGTATGGGCGTTGGACGTGGTCCGGAAGATGCGCCCGAAGCCGCCCGTCGCGAACATCACGGCCGACGCGCGGAAGACGTGGAGCTCCCCGTCCGCGATGCGGTACGCCACCACCCCCCGGGTCTGGCCGTCCTCCACGATGACGTCCACCACGTGGTACTCGTCGAAGAACCGGACGTCGTGCTTGATGCACTGCTGGTACAGCGTCTGGAGGATCATGTGCCCCGTCCGGTCCGCGGCGAAGCACGAGCGTCGGACCGGGCCCTCCCCGAAGTTGCGGGTGTGGCCGCCGAACCTGCGCTGGTCGATCTTCCCGTCGGCCGTCCGGTTGAACGGCAGGCCCATGTGCTCGAGCTCGATGACCGTGTCGATCGCCTCGCGCGCGAGGATCTCAGCCGCGTCCTGGTCGGTGAGGTAGTCGCCACCCTTGACGGTGTCGAACATGTGCCACTCCCAGTGGTCCTCCTCGTGGTTGCCGAGGGCGGCACAGATGCCGCCCTGCGCGGCACCGGTGTGGGAGCGCGTGGGATACAGCTTCGTCAGCACCGCCGCTCGGACGCCGGCTCGGGCCAGCTCCAGCGCGGCCCACAGGCCGGCGCCACCGGCGCCCACGATGACCGCCTGGTACTCGTGCGTCGCGACCGGGCGGCTGAGTCGGATGCTCTCGCTCACTCGACGCCGGCCCGCGGCTGGAGGGTCGCGACCACGATGGTGCCGAGGATGAACAGGATGCCCGCCAGCAGGTATAGCGCCGACAGCGTGATGATCCGGGCCCGCGGCCGCGAGACGTGGTCGATGACCACGGTCCGGACCCCCAGGAACGAGTGGATGAGCACGACCATCAGGAGCGCCCAGTCGGCGGCGCGCCAGATGAGCTGGTTCCAGCGGTGGGTCGCGATCCACTCGGCGGTCTGCTCGGAGGGATCGAAGATGAAGTGCTGGATGATGAAGTGCGACAGGGCGAGCACGAACAGCGCCACGCCCGTGATGCGCATCAGGTACCAGATGACGGTCTCGCGACCGCCGCCCGTGGGCCGGGTGCGCGCCTTGCTGATGGGCGAGATCTCGGCCATCTAGGCGACCCCCGCCAGTCGCACGACACCCAGCAGGTCGTTCACGGGGTCCTTCCAGTAGGGCCGCAGGATGATGAGCGCCCCGGGCACGCCGACGACGATGAAGATGATCCAGTTGATGCGCCACAGCAGCCGGTGGTGCATCGCCATCGACGGCCACAGGTCGATGAGCAGGATGCGCAGCCCGTTGAGCGCGTGGTACAGCAGCGCGGCGCCCAGCAGGATCTCGAGTGCCCGTCCCGGTGCGCTGGCATAGAACGCGAGCAGGTCGTCATATGCGTGGGGGTCGCCGCCGGCGAGGTAGATGTCGATGACGTGCAGGACCAGGAACGCCCACACGCCGATGCCGCTGACGCGGTGGAACAGGAAGGCCCAGGACCCTTCACCGCCACGGTAGGAGGTCGCCAGACCCAGATACCGACGCAACTCGACCTCCAACCCCTCGGACCGACCGGCCGTCGGACCGGGCCGGGTGCCGACCGTGACGAGGTGGACCGGGCAGGTGCTGACGACGAGTTCGCATGCTACACCGGGCGACGGCCCTCGACCGGATGCCTCGGCGGCCCGCCGGGGAGGCGCTCGCTGCCATCGCGACGGCGTAGGCTGGGGCCAACGCCGTGGTGATCACCCTGGGGCGGCGAGGGAGGCAGGTCGATGGCGAAGACGGTGGCGGAAAAGCTGATCATCAAGCCCGGCGCGGCGATCTGGGCGTCCGACCCGTCACGCCTCGGGCTCATCGGACCGCTGCCGGATGGCGTCCGGACGGTCGATGCGCTCGACCAGGCCACCGCCGGCATCCTGTTCGCGGATGATGCCGCGACGATCCGGAAGGTCCTCGAGGCCCGGAAGGCTGTGCTCGCGGCGCCGGACGTGCTGTGGGTCCTGTACCCCAAGGCCGGGCGGACGGACATCAACCGGGACACCCTGTGGCCCATCGTCGCCGGCTACGGGCTCCGGCCGATCACCCAGGTCGCGGTGGACGACACCTGGTCCGCGCTCCGATTCCGGCCGCTCAAGGAGGGCGAGGCCCCGTTCGCGGGAGGACGAGCGCCGTCGACCGGCGCGTGACCGCTCGCTGCTGACGTCCGCGAGGCGCCCGGGGGTGCCCGGCGTGGAAAGGCCACCCGGCTGGCGCGGCCGGGTGGCCTCGGAGCGATGACTCGCTGTGCTACTCGATGCGCGTCAGCGGGATGTCCTTCCAAGCCCACTCGTTCCGGAAGTCCTGCTCGCTCCAGCCCGTCTCCGAGCTGCCGACCACGATCGTGAAGAGGTCGTCGCCATCGACGCGCCAGACGAAGTCGAACGTAAGGCCGCAGACGCTGGGCGACGTGGAGACCATCCGAACGAACGTGCCGTCCTGGCTGGTCATGTCGGCCGTGCACGGCCGCTGGGTCCCGTTCGGGTCATCGGCGACGAAGGTGACCTGGCCGTTCTCGTACGTCACGGTGGCGATGCCATCGTTTCGGTACGCGTAGTCGGGGTCAGCACCCGCGGCGATGAGCTCGTCCGCGGTCGCCCCTGTGCGGTACGTGCCGTCGGGCGGCAGCTCGCCCGAGTATCCCGTGGTGTCCGGGAGTGCGAATGTGTCCGGGATGGCGAACGATGGGCGGACCTGCGGCTCGCACGCTTGGGCGCCAGGCGCGGGTTCCACGGTCTCACGGAGCGCACGGATGGACTCGATCGCGGCGGCCCCCACCGGATCCGCCGCGATGCGCTCGAAGACGGGCTGGGCCGCCTGCTCGAACGCAGCGATCCCGGCCGGTCCTGCGAGCACGACGCGTCCACCTGCCGCACACCATTCGGCCGCCGCCTCCACCTCGGACGGGTGATCGGCGATCGCCTGGTCCCGCGCTGCGAGCGCTGCTTCGGTGATCGCTTGCCGCTGCGACGCCGACAGGTGTTCGAACGCGACACCGTTGGCGGCCAGGACCTGGAACTTGGGGAAGAACACGACATCTCCCGTGAACGTCGGGCGGCTGGCGAGGTTCGCCAGGCTCTGACCCTGGCGAAGGCCCGACTCGACTGCATGGACCCGGCATGCATCGACATCGGATCGATCGAAGCCCAGGATGTGGTTCGCACCAAGCGTGTCCAGCAGATCTTCGGTCACGCTGGATCCGATCGCGCGAACGGTCCTGCCCGCGAGCTGGGCGGGCTCGACGATCGGGTCGGAGCACGGCTCGAGTGCGACGGGATGACGGAGGTCCTCCGGCCAGAGGGCGAGCCCCGCGACGCCGCTGCCAGCCATGCCTGCGAGCATCGCGTCGGCGACCGGGCTCGTGGCGACCGCGCGCGCTAACGCGTCGTTGTCGATGAGGAACGGCGCCTGGAGTGCCTCGAAGGACGTGATGCCGACAGAGTCCCAGGCGCGGCCGGCGGCCACGCCGAGGTCGGCGTCACCATCGACCACCATCCGGGCGACACCCTGCTCGAAGTCCTCGCCGCCGGCTTCCCAGATGGGCTCCAGGGTGACGCTCCCGCCGGATCGTCGCGCGACCTCGTCGATGAACGTCATGACGATCGGCGCGGACGGGCGGTCGGCGGCGTCCGAGACCGCGAGGCGAAGGGTGACCGAGGCGTCCTGGGCACTCACCGCACCCGCCGCTGTCGCGACTGTCGCGAAACCCAGGGCTAGCGATGCGGTGATCGTCCTCGAGAGTGACCGGTTCATCGTCGTTGCTCCTTGATGTGAGGCCTGATGGAGCACACGTTCGGGTGGGCGGTCTCGACATCCATCGTGGCAGGCCCCGGAGGTCGACGCGGGCATCTCCGTGCTGGCCACGGGGCTTGGCAACAGAGATGCCCGCCGTCCGAGTCCCAGACGGCGGGCCAGCCACGAAAGGCGCTCGGTCGTCACTCGATCCGGATGAACGGCGCGGACCCCCACATGGCGGTGTCGACCGGGTCT
>JBEVIK010000142.1:0-4376 GCA_040510715.1 Candidatus Limnocylindrales bacterium | reverse complement strand
TGGCGGAGAGGGTGGGATTCGAACCCACGGTGCTTTCGCACACCGCTTTTCGAGAGCGGCACCATCAACCACTCGGACACCTCTCCGCGGCAGAGGATAGCAAAGCTCGCCCGGGAGCCCCCTGCGCGGGCGCCGTTCAGGAGCCTGCCGCGCCCTCCGTCGCGACACCGGCCAGGTCGGGCCGGAGCTCGGCGGCCTCATCGGCGAGGATGCCCGAGACCACGCGCAGGCGACCCCCCGATACCCCCTGCCCGAGGATGCGATGGCGACCGCCACAGGCACCTCCGCCGGGATCGGCGAGCGCGAACACGATGCCATCGATGTCGGCGGCGAGGAGCGCGCCCGCGCACATGACGCACGGCTCCACGACGCAGAAGATGCTCACCCCCGCGAGCGACCCGCGTCCCAACCGGTGGCTGGCTCCGCGGATGGCCTGCACCACGGCATGCGCCGTCGGGTCGCCCGTCGAGCGACGAGCGTCACGCCCGCGCGCGACCATCGCCTCGTCCAGCACCGCGACCGCTCCGTCGGCCAGGTCACCCGCCGTCCCCGCGGCACTCGCTTCGGCGAGGGCGGCTCGCATGAACAGCTCGTAGTTCACGGGGCGACCTCGCACATCCGCCGCGCGCCTGGCCTCGAGCCGGATCGACACCGTTCCACGACCCGATGCTACCAGCGCCCGACGGCCGGCCGGCGGTACCATCGCGGCGCCGCGCGGGAGGGAGGGACCGCCGGTACGCGGCGCCCGACCGGGCGTCCCGGTGCGACCGGGACGGTCACCACGACGAGGCGTGTCGCGGCTCAGCTTCAACCGCATCAGGGGAACGTCATGGCCGGCACACGACGCATCGGCATCCTGACCGGGGGCGGCGACGTCCCCGGGCTCAACGGTGTCATCAAGAGCGTCACCTATCGCGCCTCCGAGCTCGGCTACGAAGTCATCGGCATCCGCCGCGGGTGGGAGGGCCTGACCCACCAGCGCTGGGAGGGCGACACGCCCGACACGCGCTACGTCCTCAAGCTCGACCGCATCAACACCCGGACCATCGACCGCACCGGCGGCACCATGCTCCACACGTCCCGGACCAACGCCCGGAAGATGAAGGCGTCGGCGCTCCCCGGACACGTCGCCCAGGACCGCCTTGCGACCATGACCACGGACGGCCAGACCTACGACGTGACCCCCATCGTGCTCGAGAACATCGAGCGGCTGGGCCTCGACTACCTCGTACCCATCGGAGGCGATGACACGCTCAGCTTCTCGCAGACGCTGGCGGACAACGGGGTCAAGCTCGTCGCGATCCCCAAGACCATGGACAACGACGTCCAGGGCACCGAGTACTGCATCGGCTTCTCGACCGCCATCACGCGGGCCAAGGACGCCATCAACCGCCAGCGCACGACGCTGGGGTCGCACGAGCGCATCGGCGTGTTCCGGATCTTCGGTCGCGACGCAGGGTTCTCGGCGCTGTATACGGCGTTCGTGACGGCGGGCCGCTGCCTCATCCCGGAGTCGCCTTTCGACCTCGACCACCTCGTGTCGGTGCTCGCCGAGGACCACCGCCTCAACCCCAGCCACTACGGCTTCGTCATCGCGGCCGAGGGCGCTATCTGGGCGGGCGGCACGCTCGCCGAGGTGGGCGATGCCGACATGTTCGGCCACAAGCACAAGGCGAACGTCGCCGAGTCGCTCGCCGCCGAGATCAGGCGCCGCTCGGGCATCGAGACGGTGTTCAGCGAGCTGACCTACGACCTGCGCTCGGGCGAGCCGGATGCCATCGACACCATCGTGGCGACCACGTTCGCGAACATCGCGATGGACCTCATCGCCGACGGCGTGAGCGGTCGGATGACGGCCATCCGCGACGGCCGCTACTCCCACGCTCCCCTCCCCGACCCGGCCCTCGGCGCCCGGACCGTGGACGTGGACGTGATGTACAACGCCGACCGCTACCGGCCGCGCTACACGGGCCTGCTCGGCGAGCCGCTCCTGCTGGGCACGCCGTTGGGTCCCGCGCCCGCCTGACCCGGGGCTCCGACATCCCTCCATCGGTCACGGCCGCACCGATGCCGCCGCCGCGGCTCGTCCTGTGGCAGCGGGTGCTCGCAGCGGCCGGGGTGCTGCTCGCGGTCCTGCTGGTGGTGGTCATGACCCTGACCGCCGAGCCGTTCGAGCCCGACGCGCTGGGGCCCGGGCAGGACGCCCGGGCCTACTGGGCGGTGCCGATGGACGACCCCTACGCGCCCGGGTCGGTCGGCCAGGAGAGCGCCTACCTCTACTCGCCGGCGTTCCTCCAGGTGCTCGCGCCGCTCCGGGTGCTGCCCTGGCCGGCCTTCCTGTGCCTCTGGACCGTGCTCCTGCTGCTCGTGCTCCGCTGGCTCTCGGGCGCCCTCCTCTTCGGGCCGCTCATCATCCTCACGTTCCCGGAGCTGTGGGGCGGCAACATCACGATCCTGCTCGCCGCGATGATCGTCGCGGGGTTCGCTCGACCCGGCGTGTGGGCATTCGCGCTCCTGACCAAGGTCACGCCGGCACTCGGCCTGGCGTGGTTCGCGGTGCGCCGAGAGTGGCGCGCGCTCGCCGAGGCGGGCGCGGTCACGGCTGCCATCGTCGGGGTCTCGTGGCTCCTGGCTCCGGCGCAGTGGGCGGACTGGATCGACCTCCTCCTGTCGAGCACGGGCTCCTCGACCGTTCCCGGCTCCGTGCCCATCCCGCTGCTCGTCCGAGCCCCCATCGCGTTGGTCGTCATCGCGTGGGCGGCCCTGCGGGGATGGCGCTGGCTCCTGCCTGTCGGCGTCCTGCTCGCGATGCCCGTCATCTGGTGGGGCAGCTTCGCGCTCCTGGTCGCCAGCGTGGCCCTGGAGCGTGGCCGGCTCGAGGCCGCCCTGGGCGCCCGAGTGGCGCGGGTGACGCCTCGCCCGGACGCCGTCACCAGCGGTTGACGGCCGACCGGGCTGCCATCACGATCGGGCCACATGGAGACGCGGGCCGACACGGAGGGGAGCCATCCGGCCCCGCTCGACGACCCGGTCGAGGCCGCGCCGGACCGGGCCGTCCGCGGTGCGCCGACGCTCACGTTCCTGTTCACCGACATCGAGGGCTCGACGCGACTCGAGCAGCGGCTCGGCACGTCCCGATACGCGGCCGTCCGGGAACGGCATCGCGAGCTCCTGCGTGACGCCTTCGCGGCTGCCGGCGGCACCGAGCAGGGCACGGAGGGTGACTCCTTCTTCGTGACCTTCCCGGGCGCGCGCGACGCCGTGTCGGCGGCGGCGGCGGCCCAGCGCGCCCTCGCGTCGGAGGCGTGGCCCGACGACGGTCGGGTCGCGGTGCGGATGGGCATCCACTCGGGCGAGGCGTCGTTGGTCGGGGGCAGCCTCGTGGGCATCGACATCAACCGCGCGGCGCGCATCGGGGCCTCGGGACACGGCGGCCAGGTGGTGGTGTCCGCGGTGACGCGCGCCCTCGCGGGCGAGTCGCCGGGCGAGGGCCTGTCATGGATCGACCTGGGCGAGCACTCCCTCAAGGACCTCCAGGCACCCGAGCGGCTGGCACAGCTGGTCGTCGCCGGGCTGCCGTCCGAGTTCCCGCGCCTGCGGGGCACGGTGGGGGCGGGGGACCTGCCGCCCTCGATCACCACCTTCGTGGGTCGCGTACGCGAGATCGACGAGCTGACGACGCTGCTCCGCGCCAACCGGCTGCTGACGCTCACCGGGCCCGGCGGCACGGGCAAGACCCGCCTGGCGCTCGAGGTGGCGCGGCGCTGCGAGGCCTCGTTCCCGGACGGCGCGTGGTGGGTGCCGCTGGAGGCCGTCGCGGAGCCCGAGCTGGTCGCCGCATCCGTCGCCCAGCGGCTGCGTCTGGTCGACCGGGGCGGCGCCGATCCGGAGGCCCGCCTCGCGGAGCATCTCGCCGATCGCGTGTCGCTCGTCATCCTCGACAACTTCGAGCAGGTGATGGGCGCCGCGCGCCTGGTCTCGCGGCTGCTGGCTGCCGCGCCGGGGCTCAAGGTCATGGTCACGAGCCGCGAGGCGCTCCGGGTCTCGGGTGAGCAGGAGTACCAGGTCCCGCCGCTCGGCGCGCCGGATCCCGCGGCGACCGGCGACATCGAGGCCCTCGCCGGCTCCGAAGCCGTGTCGCTGTTCCTCGAGCGTGCCCGCGCGGTGATGCCCGGGTATGCCCCGTCGCCCGCCGACATGCGCGCCATCGCCGAGATCTGCCACCGGCTGGAGGGGCTGCCGCTGGCCATCGAGCTCGCCGCGGCCCGCATCTGGCTGCTGTCGCCCCCCGCCATCGTGGCCCGCCTCGGGCAGAGCCTGTCGTTGCTGGCGGGCGGCGCCCGGGACCTGCCGATACGCCAGCAGACCCTGCGGGG
>JBEVIK010000141.1:0-3832 GCA_040510715.1 Candidatus Limnocylindrales bacterium | reverse complement strand
GAGCGACGCGTCGAGCGCCGCCGCGAGCGCGAGCGGGTCGTGGATGAAGGCACCCCGGAATCCGTCGAACGCCTCATGGAACCCGAAGTACCAGGCGAGGGCATCGGCGACCAGCCCCACGACCGGGTCGCGTCGCTCGCTCCCGTCGAGCGGCATCCCGTCCGGCGAGCACCCCGCGCGCGCCGCGAGACGCTCCAGGTGCTGGGGCAGGAAGCGTGCCTGCTCGGTGACGTCGAGACCCAGCGCCAGCGGACGCGGCGGTGGCTCGTCGCCCCACGCGACAGGGCCGTCGGGTGCCCACGCCCGCAGCACGACGGCCATCGCCTCGGGGTCTACCGCCACGTTCCATTCCGAGACCGGGGTGGTGTTGCCGGTGCTGCCGTACGCGCCCCCCATCAGCACCAGCCGCCGCAGCAGCCGCGGCAGCAGCGGCTCCCGGAGCACGGCGATGGCCAGGTTCGTCATCGGGCCGAGGGTCAGGAGGGTGAGCTCGCCGGGGTGGGCGGTCGCCTCGTCGATGATGAGGTCGACGGCGTGACGGCTCGAGAGCTCGCGGGAGGGTGGCGGCAGCCGCGCGTCGCCCAGGCCCTGGCCGCCGTGCGTCTCGGGGGTCGTGACCAGGGCGCGCAGGAGCGGGACCTCGCGGCCGAGGGCGACCTCGATGTCGTCCCGGCCGGCCAGCTCCAGGACGGCACGCGTGTTGACGCCGACCTGGCGGGCGTCCACGTTGCCCGCCACGCAGGTGACGGCCCTCACGTCCGCCTCGGGCGCGGCGCATGCGAGCAACAGCGCGAGTGCGTCGTCGATGCCGGTGTCGCAGTCGATGAGCAGCGGCACGGTGGTGGTCACGAGGCAACCGTAGCGGAAGGTCGCGCCGATGGGCCACGATTGGGGCATGACCGCCCAGACCACGAGCCCCATCCTGCCGCCCGCCACCATCGGCATCCTCGGTGGCGGGCAGCTGGGCCGCATGCTGGGGTCCGCGGCGCGTGCCCTCGGCTATGGCATCCGGGTGCTCGACCCCGATCCGGCATGCCCCGCGTCGGTCGTCGCCGACCAGGTCGAGGTCGGTGGCTACGACGACCTCGAGGCCGCGCTCCGGATGGCGCGCGACTGCGCGGTGGTGACCTACGAGCTGGAGCACGTGGCGCCGGGGCTCGTGGATGCCATCGAGGCGCTCGACGTACCCGTCCGACCCGGCGCGCGCGCCCTCCGGGTGACCCAGGACCGGCTTGCCGAGCGTGGCTTCGTGGTGGCCCAGGGTGCCGCCGTCGCACCCTGGCGCGAGGTCATGGTGGGCGACGACGAGGGCCTCGATGCGGCACTCGACATCGTGGGCGCGCCGGCACGGCTCAAGGCGGCGTTCGGCGGCTACGACGGTCGATCGCAGGTCCGCATCGCGACGACCCGGGATCGGCGCATGGCATGGATGGACCTCGGCCGGGCGTCCGGCCAGCCGGCGATCCTGGAACGGGAGATCGCGTTCCGCGCGGAGCTCTCGGTCGTCGGTGCGCGGGGGCTCGATGGCGGATACACGCCCTACCCGGTGTTCCGGAACGTCCACGACCGGGGGATCCTGGTCTCCACCGAGTGGCCCGCGGGGGTGCCATCGGCGGTGGACGATGCGGCCGCGGCCATCGGACGGACGCTCGCTGAGGCGATGGGCCTGGTGGGCGTCCTGACCGTGGAGCTGTTCCTGCTGCCGGATGGGTCGCTGGTGGTCAACGAGCTGGCGCCGCGCGTCCACAACAGCGGCCACGTGACGCTCGACGCGGCACCGACGAGCCAGTTCGAGCAGCACGTCCGGGCCATCTGCGGGCTGCCCCTGGGCGAGACCCAGCCGCTCACGGCCGCGGCGATGGTCAACCTCCTGGGTGACGGTGTCCGGCGGCCCGCACAGCTGGCTGGCGTCGCGGAGGCGCTGGCGGATGCCGGCGTCCATCTCCACCTCTATGGCAAGCGTGACGTGGTCGAGCGTCGCAAGATGGGCCACCTGACCGCGCTCGCTCCCGACGGCACGGCCGAGGACGCGCTCGATCATGCCCATACCGCGCTCGATCGCCTGTCGTGGATGGCCTAGCATCCGGTCATGAGCCAGGCATCCCATCCCGGTCCGGCGCGCGCGCCCCTCGTGGGCATCGTGGGTGGCAGCCGGTCCGACTTCCCGGTGCTCGAGACGGCGGTCGAGGTGCTGACGGAGCTCGACGTCCCCTGCGAGCTGCGCGTGGTCTCCGCGCATCGCACGCCGGACCACCTGTTCCGGTATGCCGAGACCGCGGCCGAGCGCGGCGTCCGGGTCATCATCGCGGGCGCGGGTGGCGCCGCGCACCTGCCGGGGATGCTCGCCGCCAAGACGCAGCTGCCGGTCATCGGGGTGCCCGTGCCGACCAGGGAGCTGGGCGGCCTCGACTCGCTCCTCTCGATCGTGCAGATGCCGCGCGGCGTGCCCGTCGCGACCGTGGCCATCGGCAACGCCACCAACGCGGCGCTGCTGGCGGCTGCCATCCTGGCGCTCGGCGACCCCGCCCTCGCCGCCCGCCTGGCGTCCCGACGTGCCGCGCAGACCGAGGCGGTGCTCGCCGACGCCAGCAACGCGGTGCCACTCCCCTAGCCCGCGCTGACGCGCCGCTTGTCGCGTCGCCCGATACGTCATCCCGCCGAGGACGCTGACCCGACCCGACCCCATGATCCGCGGACGCCGCATCGGAGGTCATCGTGAGGCGGATCATCGCCCTGGTCCTTGCATCGCTGGTCATCTTCCCGGCGGGTATCGCGCACGCGGCCCGGCAGCCCGAAGCGCACCTGTGCGTCGTCGTGACGGGTGCGCCCGACGACGTGACACCCGAGGAGCTCACTGCGGGGATCGCGGACGGCAGCTACGTGGTCACGGCCGTCCGTGCGTGCGCCCTGAACCAGGGACCGCGCGAGGGCGGGCCCTCCACCCCGGAGCCCACCACCGGGCCGATCTCGAAGGACACCGGCCAGTGGATCGTGAACCCGATCGAGCACGACCCGCTGACCGACGAGCCCATCGCCAGCACCTGGGTGTACGCGGACGGCTCGAACGCGATCGCCCTCGTCGTCCGATGCGTCAGCCGCGCCCAGACCGAGGTCTACATCTTCTGGAACGCCTACCTCGAGATGGAGGCTGCCAGCATCACGACCCGCATCGACGACCAGGTGCCGCTGACCCAGGCCTGGCCGCTGGATGCACCCGGCACGAGCTCCTTCTACCCGACCGACGAGCTCACGTTCCTGGGCGAGCTGTTCGGCGCCTCCCGACTCGTGGCCAACGTCACGCCCTGGAACCAGGAGCCCATCACGGTCATCTTCCCGGTCGCCGGCGTCGAGGCCGCCATCGCCAACGTCCGGTCCGCCTGCGGCTGGTGAGGGCACCGGGTCGGCTACCCTTGGTGGACGACCCGAGCAGCCCACAGGAGGTCACCGGCCCACCCATGTCCCATCGCGTCACGCTCATCCCCGGCGACGGTGTCGGTCCCGAGATCACGGTGGCCGCGCGCCGCATCATCGACGCCGCGGGGGTCGCCATCACGTGGGAGGAGGCGGAGGCGGGCGCCGAGGTCTTCAAGCGGGGGGACACCACGGGCGTGCCGCGGGAGACGGCGGATTCCATCGCACGCACCAAGGTCGCGCTCAAGGGCCCGCTCGAGACCCCGGTCGGCTTCGGCGAGAAGAGCGCCAACGTGACGCTCCGCAAGCTGTTCGAGACCTACGCCAACATCCGGCCCGCCCGCCAGATGCCGGGCGTCCCGACGCGCTATGCGGGCGAGGGTGTCGACTTCATCGTGGTCCGCGAGAACATCGAGGACCT
>JBEVIK010000140.1:0-19410 GCA_040510715.1 Candidatus Limnocylindrales bacterium | reverse complement strand
GGGGTTGTTGGTGGGGGGGGGGTGTTGGGGGCGTGTCTCGGGTGGGGGGTGGGTGTGCTGGCTGTTGTGTTTGTTCGTGTGGTCCGGCACCTGCGTCGCGAGCGCGCTCGCGACCGCCTCGTAGGGACCACCTCGCCCACCCAGCCCGACCACCACGGGCACCGTGATGCGAGGCAGGTCGCCGGGCGCGAAGCCCAGGAGCGCCGCATCCGCCGCCGCAGCACGTCCTTCGGCAGCCAGCCGGTCGCGGGCCTCGAGGGGCAGGCGGTCACCCGTGCCCGGACCGCGCACGGCGTCGAGGAACGCGAGGGCGGCAGCCCGAGGACCAGCCTCGCGGGCGAGCGCCGTGATCCGGTCACCGAGCCGGGCGAGGTCGGGCGTCGCGTTCGCCGGCAGCAGCGTGAGATACGGGGGCTCGAACACCCACGCACCCGCGACGGGCCCAGGCGCGCGGGCCGCGAGCTCGAGCGCCACGCAGCCGCCGAACGAGTGGCCGACCACGAGGACCCGCTCGCCCGGCGCGGCCTGCTCGAGCACGGCCTGGATGTCGGCGATATGGAGCGCCACGTCCACGGGACCACCCGGGTCGTCGGCCGGCATGTGGCTCCCGCCCGCCGATCGCCGGTCGACCGACAGCACCCGGAACCTGGCCGCCAGACGCTCCGCGAGTGGTCGCAGCTCCCGCGCATTGGAGAGCGTGGCGTGCAGCAGCACCACCACCGGGCCGCTGCCCCGGACCTCGACGTGGACCAGCGCGCCATCCGGCCGAGGCACCTCGAGCTCGGTCGGGGCCGCGGCGGCCACCAGCGCCGCGACCTCGCGCCGGATGACCTTGCCGGACGGTGTCCGCGGGATGTCCTCCACCGCCCGGACGTCGGCGGGGAGCTTGTAGCCGGCGAGATGCGGTCGCGCGAAGCTCCGGAGCTCCTCGAGGGTCGGTGCCGGCAGACCGTCGCGCGCCACGACCGCCGCCACCGGGACACTGCCCCACGCTGGATCCGGTCGGCCCACCACCGCGACCCCCGCGATGGCCGGGTGCGAGGCGAGCACGCCCTCGACCTCGGCGGGGGAGACGTTCTCGCCACCCGTGATGATGAGATCGTCCATCCGGTCGGCGACCCACAGCCGGCCTCGCTCGTCGAGCGACCCGAGGTCCCGGGTCCACAGCCATCCATCGACGAACGCTGCGTCGGTCGCGTCGGGGTCGCCGTCGTAGCCGCAGGCGAGCGTTGGGCCGCCCACCAGGATCCGGCCGACGGCCCCGAGCGGGATATCGCCACCCATCCCATCGGTCACCCGCAGCCGGATGCCCGGCAGTGGCCGTCCGGCGCTGCCCGGGGCCTCGCTCGTCTCATCCGCGGGAAGCGCCGTGACCCCCGACCCGGCCTCCGTGAGGCCATATGTCGTCACGACGGGCAGCCCTGCCTCCAGCGCCGTCCGGACGAGCCCGGCGGGCGCCGGGGCGCCACCGAGGAGCAACGCGCGCAGCACGCCCGGGGCCACGGGTCCCGACTCCAGCAGTCGCTGGAGCTGGGCCGGCACGACGGACAGCAGCGTGATGCGATCCCGCTCGATCGCCGCCCTGACCCTGTCGGGTTCGAATCGCTCGTGGATGGTCAGGCGCGCCCCGGACAGCATCGGCCGGAGCACCATGCCCAACCCGGCCACGTGGGACAGGGGCAGCACGGACAGCCAGTGGTCGGTCGGGCCACTGCCGAGGAAGGTGTTCCAGGCGGTCGCGCTCGCGAGGAGCGCGCCGGACGACAGGACCACCCCGCGGGGCGTCGAGGTCGTGCCCGACGTGTGGACGACCGCGCCCACCCCGTCCGGGCGCAGCTCCCGGACGGCGCTCGCCTCGTCCGAGCCTTCTGGGCTCGGATCGTCGATCGACCGCAGGCGGATGGCGGTCCCGCCCGAGAGGTCGGAGGCGGTCCCGGCATGGGCAGCGTCGTGCGCGAGGACGCCCACCCGGCCACCCGCCAGCAGACGGCGCAGCTCCGGCACGGCGAGTCGTCGGTGCAGCGGCACCAGGACGCCGCCTGCCAGCCGGACGGCGTGGATGGCGACGACCGTGCGTGCCCCATCACCGGAGAGCAGCCCGACGCGCGTCCCCGGCTCGATGCGCATCGACACGGCGAGCTCGTTCGCGTCGTGCAGCACGCCCGACCAGGTGAGGCTCGTCGAGGCATCGGACAGGGCTGGCGCATCAGGCCAACGCGAAGCCGCCCTCCGCAGCGGGTCGATCACGCCAGCGTCACCCCGAGACCGGGGCCCCGCACGGCCAGGCGTCCCCGGTCCACCCCGGGGAACCCTTCGACCGGGTCGTTGGCAAGGAGGCGACCGGTCGCCAACCCGTGGGCGCGGTCCCCCGGGACGGCTGCCGCTACGTGCAGCGCGGCCGCCAGTCCCACGCCGGTCTCATGGAGCGTCGAGATGGTCACGGGCACGCCGGCCTCGGCCGCAGCCTCGACGATCGCATGTGCGCGCAGCGGGCCGCCCACCCGTCCCGGCTTGATGACCAGGGCATCACAGCCGGCCTCGAGCAGGTCGAGCGCGGCACCCAGGTCGGTCACGGACTCGTCGGCCGCGAGGGGAACGCCGGTGTCGCGGAGCGCCGCCAGCGCGTCCGGCCCATGACTCGGTGCGATGGGCTGCTCGACGTACTCCAGCCCGAGGTCCACGAGCGTCGGAAGCCACTCCGCGGCGGCGTCCGGGGTGAGCATCCCGTTGAGGTCGAGCCGCAACGCGGTCCCGACACCCACGGCGTCCCGGATGACGACCAAGGCATCGCGCCACCAGGCCTGCGGGCCACCGTTCACGCCACCGTCGAGCTTGACCTTGAGCGTGTCGAACCCATCGGCGATCAGGTCCCGAGCGGTGGCCGCGGCGGCATCCCCGGGTCCCATGACCTCGAGCAGGGCGTTGACCCGGACGTCGACGCGCGCGTCGGTCCCGGCGAGCAGCCGGGCCACCGGCTCGCCCACCTGCCGCGCGGCCAGGTCCGCGATCGCACTCTCGAGGGCACCGCAGAACCGCTGCGGCAGCAACCCCAGCGCCCACGGCCCACCCGACGCGTGAAGGTCGACCGGCGACCGGCCGACCGCCCACGACATCGCCGTCGCCACGGCATCGGGGTGCGGCAGGTCGGTCGCCTCGCCGAGGCCGATCCGGCCGTCCTCATCGGCCATGCGCACGATCAGCGCATCCCGGGCCATGGGCCGGTCCTGCCCCACCCGGACCGGCTCCCGATACTCGAGGCGGACGATCAGGGCATCGAGGGCGGTGACGACGCTCATGGCCATCGGAGCATGCCATCGAGCGCGAGCCCGGTCGCGAACAGGACACACGCCACGAGTCCCAGCCGCGCCGTCCCGGCGAGCACCGGGTTGAGCCGGCGCGGGTCACCATCCGCGAACACCTCACGCACCAGCGGGATCATGAGCGGGATGCTCGCCAGTGGCAGCACTGCCAACAGGTTCGCGGCCCCGGTCACCACCAGGATCGGTGGCACCAGGCACGCCACCACCAGCAGGGCCAGGTACTCGAGCCGCGCGAACCGGGCGCCGAAGCGGACCGCCAGGGTCACCTTGTGGGCGCGCGTGTCGGGGCCGATGTCGCGCAGGTTGTTGACGACGAGGATGGCGCTGACGAGGCAGCCGGGCAGGATCGATGCGGCGAGTCCGAGCGCGCTCCACGCGCCCGTCTGGAGGTACGCGGTGCCCGCGACGGCGAGCACGCCGAAGGTCAGGAACACGGCGACCTCGCCGAGCCCCCGGTAGCCGTACGGGAACGGACCGCCGGTGTACGCGACGGCGAGGATCATGCACAGGACGCCCAGCACGAGCAGCACGGGTCCACCCGCGGCGACGAGCACCAGTCCCACCAGCGCCGCGCTCACGAGGCACACGCCGGTCCCCACGGCGAGCTCACGCTCCGAGAGCAGCCCGCTCGCCGCCGCGCGTGGCGGTCCGAGCCGGTCCGCGGCGTCGGCACCGGAGCGATGGTCGAACAGGTCGTTGGACAGGTTCGCGGCGACCTGGAGCAGCAGCGCCACCGCGAGACACGCGAGCGCGAGGATCGGGTCGAAGGTCCCCTGCGCGATGCCCACACCCAGCCCGACCAGCACCGGCCCGATGGCGGCCGGCAGCGTCCGCGGGCGGACGGCGACCAGCCATGCCGCGGCGCGATCCTGGGCGAGGGTGGTCACGGTCACGGCCGTCGCGGGAACCGCGAGAAGTCGGGAGACCGCTTCTCGAGGAACGCGCGGCTCCCTTCGTGCGCCTCCTCGGTGCCGTAGAACAGCATCGTGGCGTCGCCCGCCAGCTCCTGGAGCCCGGCGAGGCCATCCACGTCCGCGTTGAACGCCCGCTTGAGGAACCTGATCGCGGTGGGGCTCTTCTCGAGGATCTCGTCCGCCCAGCGGATCCCCTCGGCCTCGAGCTCCGCCAGGGGCACGACCGCGTTGACGAGCCCCATCTCGAGGGCATCCTGCGCCGAGTACTGGCGGCACAGGTACCAGATCTCGCGCGCCTTCTTGTGGCCCACGATGCGCGCCAGCATCGTGGCGCCGTAGCCGGCGTCGAACGAGCCCACCTTCGGGCCGGTCTGGCCGAACACCGCGTTTTGGGATGCGATGGACAGATCGCAGATGACGTGCAGCACATGGCCACCGCCGATGGCGTACCCGTTGACCAGCGCGATGACCGGGATGGGCAGCGACCGGATGAGCCGCTGGAGGTCGAGCACGTTGAGCCGCGCGACACCGTCGCTGTCCTGGTAGCCGCCCTGCACCTTGTACGACTGGTCGCCACCCGAGCAGAACGCCTTGTCACCGGCACCCGTCAGGAGCGCGACCCCGATGGTCGGGTCGTCGCGCATGTGCCGGAAGGCATCGAGCATCTCGCGCACCGTCTGCGGCCGGAACGCGTTGCGGACGTCCTGGCGGTCGATGGTCACCCGCGCGATGCCGGTGCCGGAATGCTCGTATCGGATGTCCTCGTAGTCATGGACGGTGGTCCAGGTGACGCTCATGGCGTTCCTCCGGTGCTGGCAGCGGGTCGGTGGGCGAGGAAGTCGGTGACGAGAGACAGGAACGCGTCGGGTCGCTCGAGATGCGGTGCGTGTCCCGCGTCCGGGACCACCTCGAGATGCGCGTCGGGAAGTCGTTGCGCGACCGCCGCCGCCCGGCCGCGGCCCACCGGGTCGAGATCGCCCGCGATGACGAGCGCAGGTGCGCCGACCGCGGCGAGGCGGTCGTGGAGCGACGGCATGACGCCCTGGCCCGCGCCCCGGAGACTCGCGGCGAGCCCCCGCGCGCTCGCCGCCAGGTGGGCGTCGCGGATGGCGGTCCGCGCATCGTCCGGCAGGCCGGCCCGGCTGGCGAACACCGGCTGCGCCTCCCAGGCGGCGTGGAACGCCGCGAGGTCGCCCGCATCGAGGAGGGCCGCCCAGCGCTCGTCGGCAGTCACGCGCGCGTCGCGCTCGGACGCATCGTCGATCCCCGGGGAGGGCGACTCGAGCACGAGGCGTGCCACCAGCTGCGGCGTCGTCACGGCCAGCCACAGCGCGACCCGCGCCCCGAGCGAGTACCCCAGGACATCCACGGCGCCGCCGCACTGTCCGTCGATGAGCCACGCCAGATCCGCGCCCTGCCGTTCGACGGCCTGTCGCTCGGGTGTGGGCCCGTCCGAGCCACCGTGGCCCAGCAGGTCGATCGCGACCAGGCGACGCCCGTCGCCAAGCCCCGTCACGAGGGGTCCCCAGGTGCGGCTGCTGCCGGCGAACCCGTGCAGCAGCACCAGCACCGGACCGCGCCCGGTGTCGTGGAGGTCATACGCGACGCCGTCCCGCGTCGCGATACGGGTCACCCGATGGCCTCGATGGCGGCGTCCAGCACGCGTCGGTGGAGCTCGACGTTGCGGGTCCGGTCGGTTCGCAGATGAAGCACCTTGATGCCCGGCCGCTCGAACGAGCCGCCGACCGCCGTCCCGATGGCGCCCGCTCGGATCTCGGCCACCTCGGCGCCCAGGGCGCGTGCCGCAGCCGCGAGGTCGGTGCCGTGCGGCGTGCCCAGGAGCCGCTCGAACTGGTCGGGGAGCCCGACGTCAGAACGGTCGGCGGTGGCCTGGGGCAGGAACGAGAAGATCCCGCCGCCATCGTTGTCCACGAGCAGGATGGTCACGCTCGCATCCGGGACGCGCGCCGCGGCGAGGGCGTTGATGTCGTGCAGGAACGAGAGGTCCCCCAGGACGAGCAGGACCGGTGCCGGAGGGTCGGCTGCGGCCGCACCCAACGCGGACGAGAGCACGCCGTCGATGCCATTCGCACCGCGGTTCGAGAGGCAGCGGACCGTGGTATCGCCACCGGGCAGGAAGGTGTCGAGATCGCGCACCGGCATCGAGCTACCCGCCCACAGGATGCTGAGACCCGGCAGGACGCCCTCGAGCTCCGCGAACGCGGCACCTTCGAACGGCTCGCCGCTCGCCGCGATGGCCTCGAGCTCGGTCCTGATCGCCCGGTCGGCCCGTCGATCGGCCTCCAGCCATGCCTCCAGCCAGCCATGCTCCGCCGATGGAACGAGATCCTTCGCATCGGCAAGCATCATCACCAGCGCGAGCGCGTCGGCGCGGACGAACGTCGAAGCGTGGAGCGTCGGCTCGTTCCAGCCCCCGCCGTCGATGATGATGTGCTCGGCCTCCGAGCGGGCGAGCCACTCGAGCGTGGTCCGCGACGTCGGGGTGCCACCGAACCGCAGGACGATGTCCGGCCGGTGCTCGGCGGTGAACGACGCCGAGCGCAGCACGGTCGCGGTGCGCGCGATGACGTGGCTCCGGTCGTGCTGGCCGAAGCGCAGGTTGGCGAGGCCATCGGCGAGGATGGGCGCACCCAGGGTAGCCGCGAGCCGCGTCACCGCATCCGGGAACATCGCATCGTCGAGCGGGCCGCACCAGATGACCGGCCGACGCGCCCGCGCCATCCGGTCGGCGACGAGCTCGGCGATATCAGGCTCGACCGACGCCGCGGCATGGACACGCGTGAACGGGACCAGCGGCCCGAATGGCGTCGCTGGTCCCCTGGGGAGCAGCGACCCGTCGGGGATGAGCGGCTCCCGGAACGCCAGGTCGAGGTGCACGGGTCCGGGGAGCGGTCCCTGCGACGTCGCGACGGCCCGGCCCACGACGTGGCGGACGTGTGCGATGAGCGCCGGATCGTCGGCCGGCGCGGGCAGCTCCGCGTCCCAGCGGACGAACCGCCCGAACATGCGCACCTGGTCGATGGCCTGGGGCGCTCCTCGGTCACGGAGCTCGGGTGGTCGGTCGGCGGTCAGCAGGATCAGTGGCACGCGTCCCGCGTCCGCCTCCACCGCGGCGGGGAGGAGGTTGGCGGCCGCGCCTCCGGATGTCACGAGCACGGCCACGGGCCGCCGGCTGGCCTTGGCGAGTCCCAGCGCGAGGAACCCGGCGCCTCGCTCATCGAGGTCCACGAGGATGCGCAGCGCCGGATGCATCGCGATGGCGAGCGCCATCGGCGTGGAGCGCGATCCGGGGCAGACCACGACATCGCGCACCCCCGCGGCGACCAGCTCCTCCGTGAACGCCCGGAGCGGCGCGGCGGGCGTCCCCTCGACACGGGCCGGGTGGCTCATCCGCCGCTCCAGCCCAGCGCGTCGCCAAGGACACGCAGCTTGAGCTCGGACTCGGCCCACTCCCGATCTGGCTCCGAGTCCGCGACGATGCCGCACCCCGCGAACAGGCTGGCATCGCAGCCGTCGACCAGCCCCGAGCGGATCGCGACGCTGATGTCGCCATCGCCCGACCTGTCGATCCAGCCCACGGGGCCGGCATACCAGCCCCGGTCGAGGTCGCTCTCCTCGTCCAGCAGGTCCAGTGCGGCGTCGGTCGGCCATCCGCCGACGGCGGGCGTGGGATGGAGTCGCTGGATGACATCGAACAGGCCGACCCCCTCGCGGAGCGTGCCGCTGGCATCGGTCAGCAGGTGCTGGAGGCGGGCGCTCCGGACGATCCGAGGCGTGCGCGGCAGGGCGAGGTCCATGACGAGCGGCGCCAGGGTCTCGCGCAGCATCGCGACCACCACCGCGTGCTCCTCCCGGTCCTTCTCGGACGCCAGGAGGGCTGCGCCCATGGCACCGTCCTCGAGCGCGTCAGCACCGCGAGCCGAGGTGCCGGCGAGCGCCATCGTGCGCAGCTCGCGCCCACGGACCGAGGCCAGCCGCTCCGGTGACGAGCCGAGGAACGTCCGCCCGCCCCGCGCGAACGCGAAGACGGTGGATGTGAGCCGCGCGCCCGGGCTCGGGTCGCCGTGGTCGGACGCCTCGAGGCGATGCACGATCGCGACCGGGTCGAGCGGGCGGTCCGCGCGCAGGTCCACCCTGCGTGCGACGACCACCTTGTCAAGGCGTCCGCGACCCACGGCACCCGTGATCCGGGCGACCGACGACGACCACGCGCCACGATCGGGATCGAGCCCCACGACCTCGAGGATCGGAGCGGGGTGGGCGTACGTCACAGAGGTGCCACCCAGCATCGCGTCGAGTCTGTCCATGCCGGCCCCGCCGATGGTCGTGACCACCGTGACCCCATCCGCGGTCGCGACCAGCACGCGCGGAACGTGGAATGCCACCGTGCCGAAGCCCGTCCAGCGTGGGTCCGACGAGGGATGATCGCGGAAGGTGCCGCCCCCCAGGAGCATCGGGCCTGCAAGCGGTGAGTCGGCGGCAGGTCCCTCGACCGTGATGTCATCCACGAGCGCCACCCAGGCCGCGGCGAGGGATCCGAAACGCTCTGGTCCCTCCGGCTCCACCCCCGCCGCCCTGCCGATCCCGACGAGCGAACGACCGCCTGCCGCATCGAGCCAGATGTCCGCGTCGTGGCCGGCTCCACGGGCAGCACCGAACAGCGCGATGAGGTCCACCGGGTCGTGGTGGACCGCCCGTGCGACCAGCGGAGCAGTGGTTGCGGACCCCGTCTCGCGGGAGCGCAGGAGGGTCATCGCCCGGATGCCTCGAGGCTCGCGATGCGCTCCTCCGGCACACCGACGCTTCGCAGGAGCATCCCCCGCAGCGCCACCCCGCTGTGCTCGAGCGGCGCGGGATCCGCGGCCACGAGCCAGCCGATCACCAGCTCGTGGAGCGCCCCGAACCAGGCCGTGGCCGCGACCTTCGTGTCCAGCGGCGGGATCGCGCCCTCGGCGACCGCGCCATCGAGATAGGAGGAGATGAGCGCGATGAAGCGGTCATGCAGGCGCAACGTCTCGGTCCGGAAGAGGGCGCCAGCGCCGAGGCCGTCCACCAGCAGCAGCCGGGCCATCGAACGGTGCCCCGCGAAGATGGCAAGGACCGCGTCGATGGCAGCGCCCGCTCGCGCGACGGGATCGGTCGCCGGCTCGAGCTCCACCGCGCGTTGGACCTTGCCCACGAGCCGGTCCGCCGTGGAGCCCATGAGCTCCATGAGGATCGACTCCTTGCTGGGGAAGTGGAAGTAGATGCCGCCCTTGGAGGTCTCGGCCTCCCGGGCGATGTCATCCACGGCCGCGTCGCGGTACCCGGTCCGGCTGAACACGTGGAACGCGGCGTCGAGGATCCGCTCGCGTCGCCGCCGCGTGCGTTCGTCGTTGGGCGTCCGCGCGTTGTCCACGGGCTCATCCTAGAACAAACCGACCGGTCGGTCGGTACGACCACCCCTCTGCGATCGCCTACCGGCGGATCACTCCGTCGGCGGAAGGGATGGCGAGCTCAGCGGCGGCACGGGGCCGTACACGAGGCGCGTCCCGTCGTCGGCGGTGAGCTGGAGCCGGGTCTCCGTGGTGGAGTAGCTCGTCGAGGCGCGGAGCGCGTCCAGGTACTGCGCCTGGGCGGTCCCGTCGTCGTCCGGGCATTCGATGGCTGTCACGGCGGGCTCCCCGATGGAGATGGCGCCCCCGTCGGCCACGGTGTACGGCGCGCTGTACTGGGAGCACGCCGCAGTGCCCGACACGTGCGTCTCGCTGAAGTCGGCCGTGAACGTCAGTCCCTCGGGGAGCTCGACATCGGTCGAGGCGTCCTCGACCTCTGTGGCGAGGACCCAGCTCGTGCCCGGCAGCGCGATCTCCTGGAGTGCGGGCGTCGCGCTGGGCGCATCGGTCGGCGGCACGGTCGGCTCGGCCGTCGGCGCTGCGGTGGGGCCTTCGGTCGGTGCTTCGGTCGGTGCGTCGGTGGGCCGCTCGGTCGGCTTCGCCGTGGGCTTCGCGGTCGGCTTCGCCGTGGGCTTCGCGGTCGGCTTGGCGGTCGGCTTGGCGGTCGGCTTCGCGGTGGGTCTGGTGGTCCGCCTGGGGGTCGGCGACGGGGTCGGTTCGGGGCCCCTGGACAGCACGTAGTCGACCTCGGAGCCCCGGGCCACGATCACCCCCGCCCGGGGGTCGGTCCTGACGATGCGGCCGCGGTCGGTCGAATCGCTGAAGGCCCGGGTCCGGTCGCCTGGGATCAGTCCCGCGTCCTCGAGCACCACCAACCCGTCCTCCTCGGTCTCGTCCACGATGTCCGGGACCGGGATGGCTCCTTCCGTGGGCTCGGCGGTGGCGGTGGGTGCCGACGTGTTCGTGGTCGTCGGGCTGCTCCCGCTGCCCGTGCAGGCGGCGATGACCAGGAGCAGGGCGAGCCCCAGCCCGAGACGAGTCCTGAGCGCCACGGCCTTCACCCCATGCAGCGATGCGTCACTTGCATCATGACCGTCCGGACGCGCGCGTGTCGGTCAGGCCGCGTCGAGCGCCTGCATCAGGTCTGCCACGAGGTCGGCGGGGTCCTCGATGCCGACGGACAGCCGTATCAGCGCCCGGGGCACCTCGAGGGGCGATCCCTGGACCGCGCCGTGGGTCATGCCGAACGGCATCTCGATGAGCGACTCCACGCCGCCCAGCGACTCCGCGATCGCGAACACCTGCGTCGCCTCGCAGATGGCGATGGCGCGCTCCTCGGCGTCGCGGCCTGCCTTCGATGCGGGCTGGAACGAGACCATGCCCCCGAACGCGCTCATCTGCCGCGCCGCGAGCGCCGCCTGGGGATGGGCGAACGGACCCTCGGCGAGGCCCGGATATCGCAACACGGCGACATCGTCGCGTGCCGCCAGCGCGCTCGCCACGGCCATCGCATTCGAGGAGTGCCGCTGGAGCCGCAGCTCGAGGGTGCGCAGGCCACGCAGCACGAGGAAGCAGTCGAACGGTCCGGGCACCGCACCCATCGCGTTCTGGAGGAACCGCAGCCGATCGACGAGGTCCGACCGGTTGGTGGCCAGCACCCCGTTCACCGTGTCCGAGTGACCGGCGAGGTACTTGGTGGCGCTGTGGTAGACGATGTCCGCGCCGAGCGCGAGCGGCCGCTGGGCGAGCGGCGAAGCGAACGTGTTGTCCACGACCACGATGGGCGCCTCGCCCCGGGCCCCGACGTGCTGATGGGCGGCGCCCGCCACGGCCGCGATGTCGACCACCTTGAGCAATGGGTTGCTGGGTGTCTCCAGCCACACCATCCGTGTCGCGGGCCCCAGGTGCGTCGCGAATGCCGCGACCGGATCATCGCAGAGGTCCACCCACCGGGCGTCGACGCCCATGTCACGCAGCACGCGTTCGAACATCCGATACGTCCCGCCGTAGACATCGTCCGCGATGACGACCTGCTCGCCGCTGCGGACCAGCTGCGCGATGGTCGCGGCGGTCGCCGAGCCGCTCGCGAATGCCAGGCCGTGCTCGCCGCCCTCGAGGGTCGCGATGGCTCGCTCGAGACGCGACCGGGTGGGATTGCCGGTGCGCGCGTACTCCCAGCCACCGCGCGGGCGCCCGATGCCGTCCTGGGCATAGGTGCTGGTCTGGTAGATGGGGGGCGCGACCGCGCCCGTGAGCTCGTCGGGCTCCTGGCCCGCGTGGACCGTGAGGGTCCCTGGCCGGAGGTCGGGTGGCTCGGTTCCGTCTGGCATGGGCGGCATGGTACGCGGCGGCCCTGTCATTCGAACGCGATCGAACCCTGCACGTACGCCATCCGCTCTTGCCACACCGGATCGCTCATCCGGCGGGCCATCTCGGCTTCGTCGACGTCCTCCACCCGGGTCTGGATCCACCACAGGTTCCCGAGCGGGTCGCGGACCCGGCCCACCCGGTCCCCCCAGTACAGGTGCGTGACCTCCGTGACCGCCGTGGCACCGGCTGCCCGTGCCTTGCGGAAGGTCGCGTCGGCGTCGTCGACATAGAGCCGCAGGAAGGCCGGCGTGTGGGGCCACCCGGGGCGGGAGTCGAAGCCCATCACCACCGAGTCGCCGATGCGGAACTCGGCGTGGCCGATGGTCCCATCCTCGCCCACGACGCGGGCGAGCTCGACCGCGTCGAAGGCCTGGGTGGCGAACTCGATGAGCTTCGACGTATCGCGGGTGATGACCCACGGCGTCACCGCGTGATAGCCCTCGGGCACGGTGCTCGTCATCTCGGGTGCCTCCTGTTCCCGTGTCGGTCCCCGGAGCGAACGCTACCGCCGATCCGTGGCGGTTCCTGTCCAGTTTTCCCGAGACCGGCTCGGCACGCCGGCCGATGGCGCGACACCGCTAGAATCCCGCGCCTAGCCCATCCCCCTGGAGAACGCCCCGTCCCATGTCACATCCGCTCGTCACCGTCATCGGCGCCGGCAACGTCGGCGCGACCACCGCACAACGGATCGCGGAGGCCGGGCTCGCCGACGTGGTCCTCGTGGACATCGTCGAGGGGCTGCCCCAGGGCAAGGCGCTCGACCTCGCGGAGGCGGCACCGGTCCTGGGCCACGACTCCCAGGTCCGCGGCACCAACGACTACGCGGACACGGCCGGGTCGGACGTCATCGTCGTCACCTCGGGGCTGGCGCGCCAGCCGGGCATGAGCCGGGACGACCTGCTCGCCAAGAACGCGGGCATCGTGCGGAGCGTGGTGTCGCAGGCCGCCGCAGCGTCGCCGGACGCCATCATCATCGTGGTCACGAACCCGCTCGACGCGATGTGCCACGTCGCGCTCGAGGCGTCCGGCTTCCCGCCGGAGCGGGTCATCGGGATGGCGGGCGTGCTCGACTCGGCCCGGTTCCGGAGCTTCATCGCCGAGGAGCTTGGCGTCTCGGTCACCAACACCCACGCCTTCGTGCTAGGTGGGCACGGGGACACGATGGTGCCGCTGCCGCGCTACTCCACGGTCGGCGGTGTGCCCATCACCGAGCTCATGAGCCCGGAGCGCATCGAGGCGGTCGTGGACAGGACCCGCAACGGCGGCGCCGAGGTCGTGGCGCTGCTCAAGACCGGCAGCGCGTTCTATGCCCCGGCCGCCTCCACGTTCCAGATGGTCGATGCCATCCTCAACGATCGCCACATGATCCTGCCCTGCGCCGCCCACCTCGCAGGCGAGTTCGGCACCGAGGGCCTGTACGTGGGCGTGCCGGTGCGCCTCGGTCGGTCGGGCATCGAGGAGATCGTGACCATCGAGCTCACGCCGGACGAGCAGGCGGCCTTCGACGCATCGGCTGCCGCGGTGCGCGACCTGGTCACGCGCATGGCCGAGCTGGCCGCCGCCCCGGCGGGCTGACCGCCCTCCGACCGCAGATGCCCGTCATCACCATCTCCCGCCAGTTCGCAGCCGCGGGAGGTCCCATCGGTGAGGCGCTGGCGCGACGGTTCGACGCCGAGCTCCTGGACCGCGAGATCGTGGCCCGCGTGGCAGAGCGGGCCGGTCTCTCCGAACAGGAGGCTGAGGGGTACGACGAGCAGCTGCCCGGGCTCTGGCAGCGCATCGTGGCCGCGCTCGCCATGGGCGGCCCCGACCCGTCCCTGCCGCCACTGCCGGGGGGGCTCGTGCCGACCGCGGCGGTCCAGGAGCGGCTCGCCCAGATCACGCGTGCCGTCATCGAGGAGGCAGCGGTGCGCGGCAACGCGGTCATCATCGGCCGGGGTGGCGCGTACATCGTGCCCCGGGGCCCGGATGTGCTGCACGTCCAGCTGCACGCGCCGCTGGATGCCCGCATCCGGTACCTGCTCGCCCGGGTCGAGGAGATCCCCGACGACACGCGCCCCGATGAGGCGTCGCTCCGGGAGCTGTGCCGGACGATGGACTCCCGGCGCGCCGACTACATCCGCCGCCTGTTCGACCGTGACTGGCTCGACCCGAACGGCTATGACCTCTCCGTGGATACCGGCTCCATGGGTATCGAGCCCACCGTCGACCTGATCGAGATGGCCGTCCGCCGACACGATCCCGGGGGGTTCCACCCGACCCGACGCGCGTCATGAACAGCACCCGCACCGGAGCGGTCCGGCGGGTCTTCCGGTGGCGCAACTTCCGGCTGTTCTACGGGGGCCAGCTCATCTCGCTCGTGGGCACCTGGATGCAGGCGGTCGCCCAGGACTGGCTGGTGCTGGAGATGACCAACGACCCGGTGGCCCTTGGGGCGGTCGCGGCCGCACAGTTCCTGCCCGTGATGGTGCTCGGCCTGTTCGGCGGCATCGCGGCGGACGCGCTGCCCAAGCGCCTCGGGCTGCTGTGCACCCAGGGTGCCGCGTGCCTCCTGGCGCTGGTGCTGGGACTGCTCGTCCTGGGCGGCCACGTCGAGGTCTGGCAGGTGATGGCGATGGCGTTCTGCCTGGGCATCGTCAACGCGTTCGACATGCCCATCCGCCAATCCTTCGTGGTCGAGATGGTGGGTCGCGAGGACATCGCCTCCGCGGTCGCCCTCAACAGCGCTGCGTTCAACGGCGCGCGAGTCATCGGGCCGGCCGTGGCGGGGCTGCTCATCGGCGTCATCGGCATCGGCCCGGTGTTCCTGCTCAACTCAGCGAGCTATCTCGTGGTCATCGCGGGATACCTGCTGATGGACGTGCGCCAGCTCCAGACGCCGGTCCGGCGGCAGCTCGAGCGCTCGTTCCGGGGCATCGCCGACTCGCTCGTCGAGGGGCTCCGATACGTGCGGGCGACGCCCATCGTCCTGCTGTGCGTCTCGCTCATCGGGGTGGTGTCGCTGTTCGCGCTCAACGTCCCGGTGTTCGGTCCGCTCGTGGCGCGGGAGGTCCTGGGCGGCGGCGCCGAGACCTATGGCTTCCTCATGGCCGCGGCGGGCGCGGGCTCGCTGGTCAGCGCCCTGATGCTCGCGTTCGGGGGCCGAGTGACCCTGGGACGCGTGTTCCTGGGCGGGACGCTCGCGGGGGTCGGCGTGCTGGGCGCCGGCTTCTCGTCGGTGCTGCCGCTGAGCATGGTGTTGCTGGCCATCGTCGGCTGGTCCACGGTCGCCATCGGCGCCACCTCCAACACGATCATCCAGCTCACCGTCCCGGATGCCCTCCGGGGACGGGTCATGAGCGTCTACACGACCGTGTTCGCGGGTGCGACACCCATCGGGAGCCTGCTCATGGGCAGTCTCGCGAGCCGAGCGGGCGTCACGGCCACCATGGCGCTCGCGGGCATCATCACGGTGGTGTTCACCGGGTTGGCGGCGGTCTGGGCCATCCGCCGGCAGCACCTGCCGTTGTCGACCCCACCGACCGTCCCCGCCCAGGTCGCCGACCCGGGCCGGAGCTGAGGTTCGCGGCGATGCTGGTGTTCGATCCGGGTGTCCGCGTGGCCGGCATCGACGTCCGATGGGAGTCGATCGCGCTCGCCGCGGTCGTCCTCCTCGCGCTCGCGCTGTGGGTGCGCGCTCTCGGCACCGGCGGCGGAGCGCCGTCGTGGATGGATATCGGGCTGGTGCTGGGTGCCGCCGCGGTCGGCGCGATCGTGGGAGGTCGCCTGGTGCACGTGCTCGACTTCCTCGATGCCTATGCCGCCGATCCGGTCGCGGCCGTCGACCTTGGACGCGGCAGCGCCTCGCTCGTCGGGGCGGTCCTGGGCGGCATCGTCGCGGGGGGCTGCGCAGGCATGCTGCTCGGCGTGCCTGCCGGGGCGTGGGGCGATGCGGCCGCGGTGCCGCTGCTGGTCGCCATCGGTGGCGGGAAGCTCGCACAGCTGCTGGGGGGCGCAGGGCTCGGCGCTCCGTGGGACGGCGCGTGGTCCATCGCCTACGGCGGCGAGGGACCCTGGCGCTCGGTCGAGCCATGGATCGCCGCGTGGCCCTCCCAGGCCCTTGAGGGCGGCTGGACGCTGCTCGGCATCCCGATCGTCCTGCTCGCCGACAGTCGGATGGCAGGCGGCCCGAACACGGGGCGAGGGCTGCTGCTCCTGTCGGCCGTGGCCTGGTGGCTCGCGGGCCGGGCCGTCATAGCGATGACCTGGCGCGACGCACCGGCTCTGGGACCGATCGGGCCGGAGGGGCTCGCGACCATCCTCGCACTGGCGCTCGTCGCGCTCGCCGCGCTCCTGATCCTGCGACATCCACCCAGGGCCGCGGCACCGGCCTGAGCCCACCGACCGCCTCACGACCGCGCACCGCGGACGGAGTATCGTGGGCGGTCACAGACGTCGGGCCGGTACACCGGCCCGTGCATCCGGACCGCCCCGACGACCCCCGAGGAACCCGCCATGACACAGCTCGCGGAACCGACGACGCCAACGTCGCAGACCCTGCCTCGCATCAGCCACTGGATCGGCGGATCGCTCGTCGCCGGCACATCGGGTCGCACGGCCCCCGTGTTCGACCCCGCGACCGGCCAGCAGGCGAAGGAGGTCGATCTCGCCTCGGTCGAGGAGGTCGCAGCCGCGGTCGCGGCCGCCAAGTCGGCCTTCCCCGGATGGCGAGCCACATCCCTGTCGCGGCGCACGGAGATCCTGTTCAACATCCGCAACCTCGTCGCCGAGCGACGCAAGGAGCTCGCGGCGCTGCTGACCGCGGAGCACGGCAAGGTCCCCAGCGACGCGCTGGGCGAGATCGCCCGCGGGCTCGAGAACCTCGAGTTCGCGTGTGGCGTGCCCCAGCTCATCAAGGGCCAGTACAGCGAGCAGGCATCGTCGGGCGTCGATGTCTACCAGATCCGCCAGCCGCTGGGCGTGGTGGCGGGCATCACGCCCTTCAACTTCCCGGCGATGGTGCCCATGTGGATGTTCGCCAACGCCATCGCGTGCGGCAACACGTTCCTGCTCAAGCCGTCCGAGAAGGACCCCTCCGCGTCCCTGTTCATGGCGGAGCTGCTCAAGGAGGCGGGTGTCCCGGAGGGGGTGTTCAACGTCATCCAGGGCGACAAGGTCGCCGTGGATGCGATCCTCGACCATCCGGACATCAAGGCCGTCTCGTTCGTGGGCTCCACGCCCATCGCCCGCTACATCTACGAGACCGGGACCGCCAAGGGGAAGCGCGTCCAGGCCCTGGGCGGCGCCAAGAACCACATGGTGGTGCTGCCCGACGCCGACGTGAACATGGCCGCCGACGCTGCGGTGTCCGCCGCGTATGGCTCGGCCGGCGAACGGTGCATGGCCATCAGCGTCGTGGTCGCCGTGGGCGAGGTGGCGGAGCCCCTGGTGGATGCCATCCGGGACCGCCTGCCCCGCATCAAGGTGGGCCCGGGTTCCGACCCCGCATCCGAGATGGGCCCGCTCGTCACGCGCGAGCACCGGGACAAGGTCGCCTCGTACCTCGACAGTGCCAACGAGCAGGGCGCGCGGGTGGTCGCGGACGGCCGGGAGCATCCGCTGTTCCGCGAGAGCGACGGCTTCTTCCTGGGCGTGTCGCTCATCGATGGCGTCCGCCCGGGCATGGACTCCTATCGCAACGAGATCTTCGGTCCGGTCCTCGAGGTCGTGCGGGTGGACTCGTACCCCGAGGCCGTCAAGCTCGTCAACGACAACCCGTACGACAACGGCACGGCGATCTTCACGCGCGACGGTGGGGCCGCGCGACAGTTCCAGTTCGAGGTCGAGGCCGGCATGGTGGGCGTCAACGTGCCCATCCCCGTTCCGGTGGCGTACTACTCGTTCGGCGGCTGGAAGGCGTCGCTGTTCGGCGACCTCCACATGTACGGCCCCGAGGGCATCCAGTTCTACACGCGCGCGAAGGTCGTCACGTCACGCTGGCCCGACCCCTCCACGAGCACGGTGGACCTGGGCTTCCCGCGCACCCGCTGAGACGTTCGACGGTCACGAGCCAGGGAGCGAGCCCAGGCGAGGCACGGCGAGCTCGGCCAAGGCTCGGACGGCTGCCGCGATATCGATCGCCGGCGCAGCATCCGCGGACACGATCAGCGATGTGTCGGCGTCCGGGAACACCACGACCATCGATCGCCGGACCCCGCTCGGCAGCTCCTGGTTCGGAGCCTGGAGCGCGGGCAGGCCGGCGACGGTGAGCTCGGTCGCCCCGCCCGATCGCATCTGCTCCGCGGCCGTGGCCTGGTCCTCACCCAGGAGGACGGCGATCGTCATGCCGGTCAGGTCCCCAGCCGCCACATCACCGCCGTAGGTGCAAGCTTGCCCCATGTCATTCGGCGTCAACGCGGTGCCCAGCGCGTTGGAGACCTCGTCGACCGACAGCAGGCCGCACACGCCACCCGCCGCGGTCAGGCTGGCGGCCGGCGTGGGGGTCGTTGCCGGCGCGGTCGCCACGAACCGGGGCACGGCGACGGCGGCCAGCCCCTCCAGCGCCGCGCGAGTGTCGAACTCGCGCGTTGCCAGCAGCTCCAGCTCCAGCTCGATGTCCGGGGCCGGGTAGACATAGACGCTGGGCACGCCCAGCAGGGGTCCGATCTCGAACAAGGCCGGGAACCCGGCGACCTCGATGTCCTCGGCGTCCGGCGAGAGCTCGCGCCGGCGATCGAGCATGGCGCCCGTCTCGTCGACGGCCTCGGCGGGGAGGATGGTCAGGTTCAGCATGCTGCCCTGATCGCCGCTCCAGATGCACTGGTCCTCGGTCCCATCCGCCTGGGTCATCGTCTCGCCGATCGCCTCGGAGGCCTCATCGGCGGTCAGCAGGGAGCATGCGTCGCCGCTCGGTGGCGTCTGGGAGTCGTTGGGCACGGGTGCGGTCGACGCGCTGCTGGTCGCAGCCAGCTTCGGGGCGGCGATCCCGACCATGCGCCTGACCGCCCGCCGCACGTCCTTGGCGATGACCGAGGTAGCGTTCAGGTCGAGCCACGTATCGTCGCCCGGGAACGCTGCCGCGGTGATCTCCCGGTTCCTGCGTGAACGTCGCACGTCGGTCAGCAGCATCGGGGCCCCGCCGACCGTCTCTTCGCTGGTCCAGCCTCGCCACGACTGGTCACGGGCCTGGTCGATCAGCGGGACATCCGACCGGGGATCGCCGCCCCAGAGGCCGGCGCTGAGCGTCGAGATGTTGCCCGAGTGGTCGTTCCTGCTGTACCACACGCAGTAGTCCGGGTCCTCGCGGACGACCTTCATGGGCTCTCCCATGGCGTTGGTCGCCTGGCGCGTGGTCCACAGTGAGCACATGCCCTCGGGGATGCTGGTCCGTGCGTCCACCGCGATCACCGGGAGCGCCGACACAAGGGTCGC